>NZ_JAUBSH010000033.1:0-40520 GCF_036704705.1 Microcoleus sp. K1-B1
CATTGGTTGATACGCCTTTGTTAAGAAACTCTCTTGACTTATGTGTTTGTTAGCAAACGTTAGCAAAAATGTATCGGCATAGTCGAACGCTATTCAATCTGTTAGAGCCCCGACTTCTTAAAGAAGTCGGGGCTCTGGGTATTATGTTTTTTTAGGTGAGCTTAATTAACTGCTGCTTTCAAGCACAAGCCCAATTGTACCAAACATCAGTAAAGTCTAAGTTGATAAGTTATGATTTAGAAATAAAAAAGATTATATATGCCGTCGTCTCCCCACAGAATATGTACCGCATCATCAACAGAGGAATCTATTTGAAATAAACAGCGAAAGCGATAGTCTCGCTCGCTTTCGCTAATTATAGCGAGCGAGACGCTTGCACCGCACCTCGAACAATTATGTATGATTCCGATTCCACCGGAAACGATATGATTTCTTCCTTTGATTAATGACTTACGGGACAGCCTCCTCTCGTTAAGTTTGTTAAGAAATTATTGGTGTCAAAGAAATGTTCTACAGACTCAATCTTTAAATCCTCTGTGACTTTAGCAATGCTAAGACCAATAACTTCAATAGTTTCTCCTGTCCCTTGATGATCTTTGTAAGCTCCACTAAAAATACCCCAGTGTCTCCACTTAAACACAACGCTAGGAGGCCCTGCAACGACTTCGACTAATTCCCAGTGAAAGCCATCGGGAAAAGCTGTGTGAAACAGGTTGTAGGAGGATTTAAAGGTTTCATCAGAGGCGCGGTAGTAGTCTGAGTTTTCTAGAAAGAGATTATAGGTTCCCTGATCTACAACTTCTTGGGCTGTGTATTCTTTTCCTCCATTAGTGCTCATACGGAATTTATCCGTAACTACAGAGATCCATTGTTGGGGATTGGTTTTGAATGATGCTTCCATTTCAAATGTTCTCACCAGGTTATAGGCGATCGCATTCAAAGACCCTTCGGCATGATTGTGTTTCCTTTCCTTTGCCATGAAAGCATTAGTGCGAGAATAGTCTGGACGATTGCCGTCCCGCCATTCTACTCCATCATCCTGTTTAAGAACTTCTTCTCTATCTTGCACCCAGAGGGGTAAGCCGGGAGTTGTACTCATACCTGTTAATCTCCGAGGATTGGGGTTAATGTAAATCTTGATACTACAATGAAAGACTGACGGTTGTGATTCGAGAGTATTTTAAATAAAAATGTATACCGAAAGTTGTCGCCAAGTCAATCCTACGCAGCCATAAACCTAAATATCTGCATAGGTTGTCGTCTCCAATAGACATCTCCAAAAACTAACTGGTTCCCAGGAAGAGCCTGGGAACCAGTAAACCAGTAATTTCTTAGCCCCCCTCTGCTCGGACGAAAGTCTGACTCAATGCAGCGATTTCAAGAGCAGAATTATCAACCAAATTATCTAAAGTCTATCCTTAACTTAGCTGCACCACGGGTTTATCCTCTAACAAGGTTTCATTTGTTAGCAAATCTTCCACGGTAATTCGCAAAAACCTTTGTTCGTCAACGCGGAACAAAACTTTTATGCGATCGCTCCCCGGATACCCAGGCGGCGTCAATTGAGCGATGCTGCGAGCTCCATCTTTATCATTTAAGGGCTGTACCGATGTTTGACCCGCGAGTTGGCGAGTAATTAGCCTGTCGCCGTCAAAATATATCTCTGTGCCGCCAGTTTCCGCTCCCAATTCGCCGATAATTAATTCTATACTTGGCTGACTTTCTAAAGAAGCCCCCAAGACTAATTCTACCGGTTCGCTCATCGGATAAGACTGGCCGGATTTGATTAAACTGTGCCAACTGTGGCAATTGTCGCGGCGGTTCCAGTAGCGAATTCCGTAACTGTGATAGAGAAAATCTTTGATTTCTATGCCTTGACTCAGTTGCAGAGCACCTTGGGCGATCGCCTCAAAGGGTTTGTCGCAGCGAATTTTTGCCGGCTCGAAATATTGCTGCACCCAACGCTGAACAGCGGGAATTTGGACAGTACCGCCAACTAGCAAAACTGCATCGATATCGCCAATTTCTAAGCCTTGGCGGCGCGCTTGCTGCAATACTTGATTCATGCAGTCGTCGAGTTTCTCAAAAAACTGATGTTCCGCGAGGATAGATTCAAAACGAGCTCGGTCTAATTCTAATTCGTAACTCTCAAAATTTTCGTCATCAAAATAAACCTCAACTGCCTGATTCACCAAAGACAATTGAATCTTTAACCGTTCTGCCAATCTCGTTGTAATCGGAGATTTTGCCAGCCCTTTTGTTTGAACAAAATAGTCAACCAGCCAATTATCAATATCAGAACCGCCTAAATTTTGTCCGGCTTTAGCCAAAACCCGGGCAACTTTTGTTTTTTGCGCTGAAGATTCAGCTAATAGCTTTTCGCCCCACTTAAGAATAAAACCGAGGGGCTTTTTGTTGGAGGAAGCGTCCAAACGCACCAAAGAAAGGTCTAGAGTTCCGCCACCGAAATCAATGACTAACAGATTTTCGCGATCGGCTAAACCGTAACCCAAAGCAGCCGCCGTAGGTTCGTCCAACATCCGCACCTGTTCTACTTGCAGAGATTGAGACACTTTGCCCAACCAATGACGGTAAGCTTCAAAACTATCTACAGGCACAGTAAAAATCAAAGAATCGATCGGCAAGGGCAGTTCGCGAATTGAGTTTACAATTTGGCTCAAATACCACTCACCTACTTGTTCAAAAGTAATAAGTTGCCCGTCAAGTTCCGGCACAAAACCCTGAACAGAAGTGCCAATTCCCCGCTTAAAATTGCGAAAAAACCGAGAATCTCCACTCAAATCCAGGCCTTTGTCGCGGACTTGCTGACCGAGTATGACTTTACTTTGAGCAGCGTCCTCAACGTAGAGTAAACTGGGAATTAGGGGCGGATTTTGAGCCGAGATTGCCGACAATCCCGGTAATTTCAAAGTTTCGGGCTGCTGGAGGGCTTGATTCCAGCGAGCGACGACGGTGTTGCTAGTTCCAAAATCAATTGCGATCGTCATTCAGCCAAAATACACAGCTACTAGGGATTAGATTATATTATGGTATTGAGAGTGGTAAATGCAAATAGATTCTCAAATAGTGCTTGAATAAAGACTTTGTTGCAACCGGAACAGCTTTAGCGGCGGAGTCTTCTATTTTGTGCAACTGCATATTTTT
Source organism: Microcoleus sp. K1-B1 (assembly GCF_036704705.1). Classification (NCBI taxonomy): domain Bacteria; kingdom Bacillati; phylum Cyanobacteriota; class Cyanophyceae; order Oscillatoriales; family Microcoleaceae; genus Microcoleus; species Microcoleus sp. K1-B1. The sequence goes on from NZ_JAUBSH010000033.1 coordinate 3,166, forward strand.
ATGTGGCACAAATAAGCACCACTTTTATAAGCTGCACAAAAATTCTACCCTTTTATATTTTATATTAAAAAATTGAGAATGACTGACTGCATAAGGGTTGGGAATTTGGGCATACAGTTGCATTGTTTCTATAAAGTGGTATAACTCGCCCGCCCTCGCCAAGTTTTTACCTTTGATCTTCATCCAATTTTGTAATAAAGCGTGAAAAATGTTGGACATGGGCGATCGCAACTCAGCACTATTGGCTTTAACACTGCTTGTCCCTGCCGCTAGTATCGGTATCATAGCAGCCTTGTATATTGCCCCTGAAAGCTGGGGACAAACACTCTCAGTATTTTGTCAAGTTTGGTTGCTAGTTTTTCCGATCGCGTGGTCTGTTTTTGTCGATCGCGAAAAGCTCAGTTTATCCCTACCGAAGCGCCAAGAATTGCTGGCTGGATCTATTTGGGGAATATTCATGTTTGCGGTAATTCTGGGTATCTATAGCCTTTTTGGCCAGCACTGGATCGATCCTGTAGTTGCTCAAGAAAAATCTCACCAATTAGGTATTAGCAGCCCTAATATTTACTTGATTGTAGAAGCATATTTTGTGCTGGTTAACTCGCTGATTGAAGAATTTACTTGGCGGTGGTTTGTCTGCAAGAAATGCCAGATTCTCATACCGGGAACAAAAGCAATATTTCTGAGTTCGCTATTTTTCACGATCCACCACATTTTTGTAATAGCAGCTTACAGCGACTGGCAGGCTGTGATCTTAGGTTCCTTAGCTGTCTTCACCGCCGGGATAATTTGGTCTCAGTCTTATCTAACTTACCGTTCGCTTTGGCCGAGTTATATCAGCCACGCGATCGCAGATTTAGCCTTGGCAATTATTGGTTGGCAAATCCTCTTTAACTAGCTGCTTTTTTAGCGACTATCGTCGGCAATTATACAGTAAAAATTGACCCTTTTCCCAACTCGCACTCCCGACTAATATCTTCCCCCATCATCCGGGCGGCGTGCCACTGCCGCAGGCGATAATGTACCCTGATAAATTTTAAGCTTCGGCAAGGTATATGTGGCTGTAGCTGCAGTTGATGCCAACTAGCAGCGACAAGTGTTTGCTGGCATTGATGCTGATTGTACTGGGCTCTTGACTGATGCTGTGCAATAATCGAACGTTCATATCTTCCCATCGGAAGATGCTTTCCGTCAAGGAATCTGCTTTTAATTCAAGTTTTGGTTTTGCTTGCGATCGCATAATTTTAGCTGCTTGAAAACTGGCCAACATATCGCTACCAGCATCGGCGGCCGGGCCCCAAGATCACACCGATTGTCATCTGGAATTGCCAACTTAGGAAAAATGATGCTTTCATAACATGAAATTTTTTGTACGCGAAATCGCTTGATACATTCCACGAAGCTGCTGCTACTACTTAGGAGTCAAAGTTTGCACGATATAGGCTGATCCACCTTGAGTATTCCTTTGAGCTTTATAGGGTCATTGGATAATTTGCTACTCAAGTTTTGTTACGGTAATTACTTAGACAGGAATTGGGCAGGAACGCTACATATACTCTGCGCCCCAGTGGCAGTGTCTTTTGGGAACTTTTTCAGGCGATCGCCTTTTATTAACAAATTTAAAACTCATGCTGCTAATTAAATTTATATCGGTGAAACTCTATGTTCTGTAGCACGATTGGGAAACCTATTTTTTCAAACAGTGGACGCCTCAACCAGGTTTTTTTATGAATACACGAAAACTGAGGGCGAGGTATATCGCTTGAAAAACAGGGTTTATGCCCTCATTCGCGCGTCCACAACGGTGATTCGGGCGATCGCGCCCCTGCAGGTATCTGAGAAAACCACCCTCTCTGAATCTTGAAAAAATAGGATCTTGTGTCCAGTAATACCAACAGCACAGTTCCCAAAAAATCCCAGCCACTGATTGGTATTTATCTCTGTTAGTTCAAGGGGGCAATCAAGATTCTCAAGGTAAGAATTCCCCTCTTGAATCCAGTATAAAATTTTGCCAAAGGCGAGGTTAATCTACTGAATATTGTTACTAATGCTACCTTTATCCCCACCTGAAAAGTTGGCTAATATTCGGTTTACCGTACATCCTTGTCTGTTGGAGCGTAAATGATGTTATCTTGAACAGAGGGTGTTGTCGAGCTTGATGTTTGTCGCGAACAAAGCTCCTATTTGATGAGGTATCTATCTTCAGGAGGAACTTTCCCTGACCTGAAAATTATCCCTATAGGAACTGTTTCGCGAACACATCAATCCTTATTATCAATGCAATGACAGTGAAGTTTTGGCAGATAGATATTGGGGTGTTGCGAACAGTCGCTCGGTTGCATTCTATGTAAACACCAGGAAAGCGGTAATTAATATTCACCCGCCCCTCTTTCCTTTTGGGCTCTAACATCAGCGCTGGTAGCAGCGCCGAAAGTGAGTAAAAGTCGTCAGCGGGACTTAAAAATGAAAATCACCTTTGTTCTTCCTACTCTGTCTCTGACTGGTGGAATACGAGTAATATCTATTTTCGCAGAACTTTTGAGAAAGCGAGGACACTCCGTGTTCGTCATCTCTTTACCCCGTCCCCAGCCGAGTATGCGCCAGCAAGTCAAGTCGCTGCTGCGGGGAGGGGGTTGGATTTCCCCACCTGAAAACGAACCCTCATTTTTCGATAACTTAGGTGTAGAACACAAAATTACCGATCGCTACCGCCCCGTAGAAGACAAAGATGTACCTGACGCTGACGTAGTAGTGGCCACCTGGTGGGAAACCGCCGAGTGGGTAGCCAAACTCTCTCCTAGCAAAGGAGCAAAAGCTTATTTTATCCAGCACCACGAAATTTTTGACTATCTACCTCAAGGAAGAGTAGAAGCAACCTGGATGCTGCCCATGCACAAAATTACGATCTCTAAGTGGTTAGTTGACCTAGCTCGGACTAAATATGGCGATCGCGAAGTTTCCTTAGCTCCCCCTACCGTGGACACCAAGCAATTTTACGCCTGTCCTCGCAACAAACAATCGGTTCCTACAGTGGGCCTAATGTACTCTACAATCTACTGGAAAGGAACCGACATCGCCCTCAAAGCTTTTTCCCTAGCTGCAGAAAAGATCCCCAACCTGCGTCTGGTTGCCTTCGGTACAGAGGCCCCATCCTCGGAATTGCCCCTACCGGCCAATGCCGAGTATGTAATTCAACCCGACCAAGACAAAATCAAAGACTATTACAGCAAATGCGATGCTTGGCTGCTGACGAGCCGCTCAGAAGGCTTCGGCTTGCCAATTATCGAAGCGATGGCGTGCCGCACTCCCGTCATCAGTACCCCAGCAGGTGCTGCTCCTGAAATTTTGAGCGGCGGTACTGGCATACTTGTAAGACCAGAAGATCCCCAAGAAATGGCAAAAGCCATAGAGCGTATCTGTCAGTTGCCAAATTCCAAGTGGCAAGCTATGTCTGAAGCCGCCTATGCCAAGGTGAACAATTATACTTGGGAAGATGCAACGGATCATTTTGAAGCGGCATTGAAAGTTGCTGTAGACAAATCTAAAAACCGCGACGTTAACATAGATTCCTTTTCTCCCTACGAAAAAATTGCGGTTGGATGCTAAGTGCCGCGCTGCCATTTGAAATTCGGCGCTACGGGCGTTTTCGGCGCCGGATTGGGAGAAACTGAATATCGTTTTGGGGTGCTTCTGCTACAAATAAAATCGCCTGTGTCCTGTTTTCTACGCAGCAGTCTCGACACGAATTCTGACCGCAGCGACGACGGAATACTGGCTATAAATTGATCTGCCAAAATCTGAACGAGAGTGCAACGGAGGTTTTAAGGCTGGCTCCGTTACAGGTTAAACTTGTCTTGTCCTCAAACATCTCCCCATTTGTAATTGGGAAAAGTCCCTGACGACAAAGTAAGGTCGGCTCGACTATCAAGTGACGATCGCCTCTTGCAGAGATCCGCACCCCGCAGAAAAGCCAAACAGAGGCCGGTAAGTGCGAACTTTCTGTTATGGAGGAGTTTTAACCAGTATCCATCTTCCGTATCTATTCATGAAAATTACTTTTGTCCTTCCTACCCTGAGCCTTACAGGTGGTATGAGGGTGTTATCTATCTACACAGAACTGCTGCAAAAGCGAGGACACAAAATATTTATCGTCTCTATGCCCCTGCCGCAACCGACTTTGCTCCAACAATTGCGATCGCTGCTGAGGGGTAGGGGTTGGCTGTCGGCTCCCAAGACACAAAAGTCTCACTTTGACAAAGTGGATGTCGAAAGTCGAGTTATCGAAACCAACCGTCCAATTACTGACCTTGACGTACCTGATGCCGATATTGTCATGGCTACTTGGTGGGAAACTGCCGAGTGGGTGGCAAAACTCTCTCCCAGCAAAGGAACGAAAGTATATTTTCTCCAACATTATGAGGCTTTTGACTACGTACCAAAAGGTCGAGTAGAGGCAACTTGGCGGCTGCCGATGCACAAAATCGCTGTGGCCCAGTGGCTCGCAGACATAGCTCGGAATGAATACGGCGATTTGTCTGTATCTCTCGTCCCTCCTACGGTGGACACCAAACAGTTTTACGACCCCCAGTCGCGAGCGAAGCAGCCGCGAGGCAAGCAATTAGTTCCTACAGTCGGGATGTACTATACTACAACTCCTTGGAAAGGCTGCGATATTGCCCTGAAAGCTTTCTCTATAGCTGCTAAAAAAATTCCTAACCTTCGTTTAGTTGCATTTAGTTCTGGCCACGGTAGTCCTCCTCCCGATTTGCTGCCTGAAGGTACTGAGTATAATAAAGAACCTACTCAAGACCAACTAAAAGAATTTTACAGCAAATGCGATGCTTGGCTGTTTTCGAGCAGATCCGAAGGCTTCGGCTTGCCAATTTTAGAAGCTATGGCTTGTGGCACTCCAGTCATCGGCACTCCTGCTGGTGCGGCTCCGGAACTACTTGCTGGCGGGGGTGGCATACTTGTCAAGCCAGAAGACCCAGAGGATATGGCAAAAGCGATCGAGCAGATTTGTCAGTTGCCTGATGCCGAATGGCGCGCCATGTCCGAGACTGCTTTGGAAACGGTGATAAATTATACTTGGGAGGATGCAACTAATCTCTTCGAGGCGGCACTATACACTGCTTTGGAACGTCAGGCACAATTAACGAACAAGACGTAAAATTGAGGTTAATTTAAAAGATTGGGGTTGGGCGATCGTTTAAGCGAGATTTTTTATCGGGCAATTTGAGTTGTCTTTCTACAATTTTACTGCCAAAAAATACCTATGGTTGCATTAATCCCACTTGCTATGTTCGGCTTTATTCCAGTCGTTTGTTACCTGTTTGTGAGGTTTCCGGCTCAGCGGGCAGTAATTATAAGTTTTGTGGTAGCGTGGCTGTTTTTGCCGCAAGCTTCTTATCCCATCCCCTCATTGCCACCGTATACCAAAATCTCCGCAGCTTGCTACGGCATTTTGCTGGGGACTCTTATCTACGATACTGCACGCCTCACATCTTTTAAGCCCGGTTGGCTGGACGTGCCAATAGTAATTTACTGTTTGTGTCCAATTGTTTCACAACTTAGTAATGGCGGCAGCCCGATTTCTCCGACTGTCAACCAAATCGTTACTTGGGGTCTGCCTTATTTTTTAGGACGCTTGTATGTGGGTAATTTAGAAGGGCTGCGACAATTGGCGATCGGGATTTTTGCAGGTGGGTTAGCCTACATTCCTTTTACTTTAGTTGAAGGGGTTAAGGGCCCCCTTCTGCACCAAATGATTTACGGCGTCAATGCCTTTGATGACTGGGGTCAAGCCAGGCGTTTGGGGGGGTGGAGACCAGTCGTGTTTATGCAGCACGGTTTGATGGTGGGCCTGTGGATGATGACAGCCGCCTTAATTGCTGTTTGGCTGTGGCAAACTGGGGCGCTCAAAAAGTTTATGGGCCGTAACATCAAGACTTTAGCAATTATATTAACTATCGCTTTTTTCCTGTGCCGTTCTACTGGCGCCTACAGTTTATTTGGAATAGCGTTGCTCATATTATTCTCTGCCAAGTTCTTTCGCACCTCTTTGCCCTTGCTCTTGATAATTGGATATATAGTGTTTTATCTGTACATAGCTGCATCGGGTCAATTTTCGAGCCAAGACGTGATTGGATTCATCAATCAAGTATTTGGCGAAGAACGAGCCGCCTCTTTGAAGTTTAGATTTGACAATGAAGAGATATTGGGGGAAAAGGCGCGGCAAAGATTTCTTTTTGGCTGGGGAGATTCCGGCGGAAACCGCGTGTATAACGAGTACGGTAAAGATATCTCAGTCACCGACAGCTTATGGATTATTGCATTTGGCGTCAACGGTGTAGTCGGTTTGGTTAGTTTATTTTCTTCCTTGTTACTTCCTGTTATCGTCTTTTCCGTGTTCAAATATCCCGCCAGAACCTGGTCTAATCCCAAAGTAGCACCTGCGGCAACCCTGGGAATAGCCTTAACTATGTACGTGTTTGACTGTGTTTTGAATGCTATGACTAACCCGATTTTTGCGCTGATTGCTGGAGGAATATCGGGTCTGGTCTTAAAAGCTCCAGAAAGTCTTAAGGCAAAGAAAACCAGTTCGCCACCAAGAAGACAGTCGCTGGTGCACCAAAAATCAGGATGATTTTCCGGAATGCGATCGCTGCTTCCCTTCAAGCTTGAGACTATCTTGCCTTCCCTGGAGACAAAAACTAAAAAATCTACCACTTTTGGATGAAATCCAGTTCCGAAGTTGCCAGATATTTGTCACTAGGGTAAAATTTTAACCTCATAAACTCTTTTTTACATTCATTTGCAATGCTTCAAGTATTAGCACTGGATGGCTTTTTTCTTGAAACTGTGTTGCGACTTATAAACTTTAAAATGGGCTTTATACACTTTTTCTAAAACGAGCTGATTCTTTACATAATCTTTAAAAAACCTCACTAGACAGGCAGGGTGTAGGAGGATATACTGATAAAAGTATGTTCACTGAAGCACCCAGGTAGTTAAAACACGAAACTGAATTGTGGGTTATAATAGTTTGAGTTGTAGTTTAATATAAAGCGGAAGGGCATCATAAATGAAAACAGTTAATTTATTGAATGTCTCGATAGATAACTTGTCAATCACAGAGTTGTTTGAAAAACTCGACTGCGAAGGTGGTGTCGTATTTACACCCAATGTAGACCACTTGATTAAGTTGCAGTATGACCGCGACTTCTATGAAGCTTACAATACATCTACTTATAGAGTCTGCGACAGTCAAATATTGATGTATGCCTCCAAGTTTTTGGGTACTCCTCTCAAAGAAAAAATTTCTGGTTCTGATTTGTTCCCTGCATTTTATAGGTATCACAAAGATAACGAGAAGATTAAAATATTTTTGCTAGGAGCGGCTGAAGGTATTGCTAGGAAAGCCCAGGAAAAAATTAACCAAAAAATTGGTAGAGAAATAGTAGTTGAAGCACTTTCTCCTTCTTTTGGCTTTGAAAAAAATGAGGAAGAATGTGAAACAATAATTGACGCGATCAATAAATCAGGAGCGACTGTTCTGGCTATAGGAGTGGGAGCGCCCAAGCAAGAGAAGTGGCTGGTTAAATACAGGAGCAAATTAACACACGTCAAAATTTTCTTAGCCGTAGGTGCAACCATTGATTTTGAAGCTGGTTGCAAAGCCAGAGCTCCCAAATGGATGAGTGAAGTCGGTATAGAATGGGCGTACCGACTGTTAAGTGAACCGAGAAGGTTGTGGAAAAGATATTTGATTGAAGGTCTGCCTTTTTTCCGGTTAATCATAGAACAAAAATTAGGGTTTTATAAAATGCCTTTCATGGAGAGCAAAACCAGCCACCTAGAATGGAAAGGTGGTTCCTAAAAAGGTGAGCCACAAATCTCTAGCGTAAATTAAGCTGAGTATCGGAGAAAGTGGGTTTGACTTCAAGGTAAGACTGATCCAATCTGTGGATAGTCCGATCGCACTTGGGAGCATCTCAATGAAAGCAGCCCTCCGCTAGAAATTGGAGTTTTGAGGCTCTCTTGCTGCGAGGCAGAAGGCAGAAGGCAGAAGCAAGGAGCCAGAAGAAGTGTTTTTACAAATATGAGATGCTCCTTCGCACTTTCTGTCAAAATAATTCATTTTTGCTTTCAAGTCCAGGTAAAATCGGAAAGAAACCTTTTGTGGAAAATCCTAATTAGGGATGCAACCGATGAATCTGCCTTCTTTCTTGTGGTTGTGGAAAATAGCGGCTTGGTCAATGGGTGTTTCCCTGTTGGCTTACCTGTTGCTAGCCGTTACTGGAACGTGGATGTTTGCCGCTAGGAGTACCAAGCAACAGCGCCCAAAATGGCTGCGTCCCTTTCATTTAGCCACTGGTGCGGGGATGGCAACTTTGGTAATTTTACTGCTGGGAATTGGTGTAGTCGGTACGCTAGGAGAGTACGGCAATTTGGGTCACTCGGCTCATTTACCGGCGGGGTTAGCTGTTGTGGCTTTGGTGTTGGTTTCTGTTGGAAGCGGGCTGCAAATTGGTCCTCAACATCCTTGGGCGCGTCCCCTCCACATCGGCACTAATTTGGCTTTATTTGGGGGATTTGTGACTGTGTTGCTCACAGGATGGACGATAGTACAAAAGTATTTGCCGAAAGTTTGAAACCTGTCTATTTGACCTCAAACTATACCAAATGTGCCAGGGAAAACATATATGTAAGGTGCGCCGCAGCGCACCCTAGCTTTAATTTTTTTGCGTGAGTCCGCTTTTTGTGATGAATTCTAAAATATGCTGCGCGGTAATCTGTGGCTTTTCTAAGTGGGGAACGTGCCCGCAGTCGGGTATCCAAATTAGTTGAGAATTTGCGATCGCCCTTGCAAACTTTTCCGCATCCGCCGTCCCCAAAATCCGGTCTTGTTGTCCCCACAAAATCAGCGTCTGCTGCTGAATTTGCGATAATTTTTCCCCAAAACCACCGTAACCGCCGCTTTTGGTAAACGCAATTAAAGCTTGATTCCAGTTGGGCATTTCCAAGTGTAAAGCAGCACAAGTTTGAGCGTCGGGAGAAGCCAAATTTTTATCGAAATAAGCATTGACGCTAATTCGCTGGCGAATTTTGGGATTGCGTAAAAATGAAGTTGCTAGATACCCTAAAGGAGGAATTAAAAACTTTCCCTTATTAGAACTGATGGCAAAACCTGCGCTATCTATTAACACTAATTGTTTCACAGCTTCGGGATAATTAAGAGTGAAATCAATTGCGGCAGCACCTCCCATTGATGCACCAACTAAGATTACAGGCTGCGAAATTAGCGTTTTCCAAAAATAGTAAAGGTGACTTTCAATTGCCCTCGCGCTGAATGCCAAACCAGCCGCTCTTTCTGTAAACCCGAAACCCAACAAATCAACCGCCCAAGTTTCATTTTCGGCAGCTAGCAGCGGCAAGAGGCGGCGGAATTCAAACAAGGAACTGTCGAAGCCGTGAATTAGCAAAATTGGTGTGTTGCCGCTGCCTTGGCGCACGTAGGTTGTGGCAATTGGCCCAGAAGATAGGGGAGTTGTAATTGCCTCTCGTTGAATGCTTTGGGCTAAGGCAATTGAGGTAGATTCTGTGAGTTGTGCGATCGATTTTGGCAGAAAACTTGCTGGCATAATTCTTGATAAATTGTGAATCGGTAGGGGCGATGCCACTCTGTCCGCCCTAACATTTAAGTATATATGCTTGCTCGATCGCTATTTGAGGAGTTGGGGCGAGTCATTAAAATTCGATCGATACTCAGTATTCCTCAGCCCAAGCTTAGGTTTATCGTGCGATCGCCAATATAACAATTCTCAATTGCCCGCAATACAGTAAGGATACGACGCCGTGTCTACGGAATATGTGTATTGCACTCAACAGGATAAGGTGTACCGCTGCGTGCGTACCCTCAAAAATGCCATAGAGGCGGGTTTTAGCCGGATTTGTCGATCGCAAAAATCCGCCTCCAACTCGCCCCTAATGACAACAGTTAACAATTAACTGACTAATTCTTCGCCCCAACGCCAACATACATAATCGACTGATCCTCATTAATTTTGATTTTAAACAACCCAGACTTTTTGTAATCCATATAGTTAGCTAAATTAGATGTTAGAGTTTGAGATACTTGTTTGAAAATACCCGCCGAAGGAAACACCTGCTTTCCGCGGGTAAAATCTTCCCAAAACCCGTGCATTGCGGCTAACATAGCGCCAATTTCGCCAAACATATCAAAACCTTTAATTTCAATCTTGCCAAAACCAATATCCTGCATTACCACAGATAGTTCCTCCGGGGTAATAAATTTTTCCCAATCGTGAACGCCCCGCCTAATCTCCTGCAAAATATTTTCCATCAGCCCAATCATCACAATTTGCGAGGAAAAAGTTCGGTTGATTGTATCAAAAAAGAACAGTCCCCCAGGCTTGAGAATCCTGTGAACCTCTGACACAACCTTTTTGTAATCGGCCACGTGTTCCAAAACATCCACGCAGATGACAACATCAAAGGTATTGTCGTCGTAGGGCATATTTTCGGCAAAACCTTGCCTGTAGTCAATCTCATAACCGCTGGTAACTGCGTGATTTTGAGCTGCTACAATACATTTCTCCGATCGATCTATTCCAGAAACAATAGCACCTCTCTCGGCCATAAACTCGCAAGAAAAGCCGCCACCGCACCCGACATCTAAGGTTTTCAGCCCTTGCCAATTAGTCGCGTGTCTGTCGAAAAACTCAAATCTGGGTTTGTTTAGATGGTATAAGGCATAAATTTTAGCATTTTCGTCCCACCAATTATCGGCATTTTCATCATAAAATTCTAAATCATTTTTTACTTCTGTTTTCTGCACGATTTTCTCAGTCCTGATTAGTGGAAAATATAGATGGCGATTGCACTTTTACCTGATTTTATAGGACGCCAATCAACCTAATTTTTGTGAAAAATCTGAGGTTTCGTGACAAGTTCGCAGGCACACACCGGGTTTATGAATCGGCGCGTAAGTTCTATTTTATCGTTAGTTGTGAATCGCCACAGTTTTTTATTATAATAGCTCTGGCATAAATTTCAACCAGATGGATCGCGTTTCTATTATCATCCCAGCCCTCAACGAAGCGACTTGTCTGGAACGCACCCTCCGCCAACTCAGCATCCTTAATCCTCCCGCTTGGGAAGTGTTGGTGGTAGACGGCGGCAGTCAAGACGAAACAGTGGCGATCGCACTTTCCGCCGCCACCCGCGTTATTTCTAGCAGTACAGCCGGACGATCCCTGCAAATGAACTTAGGTGCTCAAGTCGCCACCGGCGAAATTCTGTGCTTTCTGCACGCCGATACTTTAGTTCCCGACGACATTGTAGCAGTCATCCAGAAAACATTGTCCGATGCCGAAATTTCCGGCGGCGGGTTTATCTCCCTGATGGCTAGTTCGCAGCAAACAAGATGGGGTTTTTCCCTCCACAATTACCTGAAAACTTATTACGCGCCGCTGTTATTTCGACCTCATTTATTTTTCCAAGGATTGCGCCTGCTGTTTGGCGACCAAGTTATTTTTTGTCGCCGTACCGATTTTTGGGAATACGAAGGTTTCGATGCTGCGCTGCCAATTATGGAGGAAGCGGATTTGTGTTTGAAGTTAGTGCGACGGGGGAGACTTAAGTTAGTCAATCGGGTAGTGGAAAGTAGCGATCGTCGAGTTGCGAAGTGGGGCGAATTTAAAGCTATTGCGATCTATCTTTCGATTGGTTTTTTGTGGGGTATTGGCGTTTCCCCCAGGTATCTCAAGCAGTTTTATGAAGACATCCGCTGAAACACAAAATTTGATTAAATTCCTAAAATGTACTGCTTGTAATTTTTGGGCAAAAATTTTTCCAACAAGTAAATAATCGCCCAACAACCTAACAAAGTCCCCGTCACTAAAAAGCCGAGCTTCAGCAGCGGATTTACCGGGTCAATAAACTTATAAAACACTAACAAGACATATTTCACTACTGTCGAATCCAGGAGATATATAGGGAATGAATAAGCAGCCAATATTTTGACTAACCCCGATACTCTACTGGGAAGTGCGATACTCTTAGAAAATGCCAGGATCGATAATACGAACAAAATTGCGTATCCTTGAGCAGATAGTTTGAAAAACGATCGCAGAAACCATCCCTCTGAATCAACTCCACTTATCAGGTAATATTCCCAAATGCTAGCTAGATAAAGAAGCATTGTTGACCCTAAAATTGGTATTTTTTTTCGTTCTAGAACGGGTTGAATTCTGTCGTAAGATGCACCCAAAAATAGACCAGTTGAAAATGGCAAAATCCAACTAAAAATCCACCGCTCCATCAAAGGTAGAGGTATTGATATGTATTGAAAAGCGGTTAAGTAGAAGAAAATTGTAAAAATTGTTTGAATTGTTAAGCCCAAAGCCAAAAGTTTTCTGGGTTCTAAAAATCTTAATTTCACGAGAAGCCACCACCAGCCGTAGCATTGAACAATCACAACGATGAAGTAATAGGGAGGCATCACTGAACCCGTCAAGATATCTGTGAGTAATGAAAGTAAATCAAATTTTTGGATTTCTCCCAAATTATTTAAGATGTACAAAGCTACTGACCAAAACAGATAAGGGGGTATAATTTTGGACAGTCTTTTTTTGACTACCAATGCGGGATTATTTTGATTTTCTAGTTTGTTGGTGAGAAAAAAACCGCTCAACAGTAAAAATGCAGGTACGCAATATAGTTGAAATGTATCGATCGCCACAAATAAAATTCTGCGATCGCGAAATGCAAAGAACCCAGCATGAGTAATCACAACACTGACGATCGCTAAAGCTCGGATAAAATCAAATTCAGCGAACCGATTAGAAACTTTTTGCATGGTAAAAATTATATTGTAAAAATTTGAATTTAATTAGGAATTTTTTGTCTGATTAGTTTTTACCAAACTCTAGCATAAAATTTTATATTTGCTCCTATCTTCACAAAACTTATGTCGGCAAAAATAAGTCACCGAGTGCTGGAACTGAGGAATAAAGACTATAGAGACTATTGCGAAAAAAAATCTACCTAAATTAGGTAGACTTTTAGAAATGTTCAAGCAATGAATAGACTGTTGGCTAACCGTTGTTGTGATGGATGTGCGACGCAGAAACACTATCCAACTGATCGCGCCCGTTGCGGATCACGCGCAACATATCGCTCAACTTGTGCTCGATATTATCGAGAACTTGGTCGGCATAATCATCGGCTCCGTTTTGAATTTCCTCGCATTCAGCCATCGCCCTGACTCTCATCTCTTCCAATTCCTCTTGAGCCTGGTAGCGAATTTGTTCGACTTCCGCCAGCGTAGCCTGCTGAATTGCCTCGCAGTCGAGCAAAACTTGCTGTCGCAACTGATCTGCCTCTATCTTCGCCTGCTGGAGCAGGCCCATATCGTTTAAAATTTCTGCTGCTCTCTGTTCAGCAGCTTCTATCACTTCCTGAGCGTAAAGTTCCGCCTCTTGAAGCAAGTCGTCCTTGTGCCGGATGATCGTCTCGGCTTCCTGAAAGGCGATCGGCAAATTTAGCCTCACCAAGTCTAACTGATCGAGCAACTGTTCTTCATCCACCAGAGTGCGTCTGGTCATGGGAATTCGCGGGCTGTCGAGAACAATTTCCTCAAGCCTGTTCAATTCCCGCTGGATGTCTACTCCTGCGGTTCGGGTGGGATCTCCGAAGGCGGCTGTGTTCTGAGGTGGTTCGTTCTCAGTGCCGAGGCCGGTACTATCGGGTTCGATGCGAGTTGGTTCCTGCTGGCGTAACATTTGTAAATATCTAGGGCGACGTGTTTCGGAACAAGATGATCTACGGAGCCACCAAACTTGGCTATTTCTTTAACTACACTACTACTTAAAAAGCTGTACTCGTTAGAAGTTGCCAAAAAAACTGTTTCAATTTCGCCCAGAAGGGTTTTATTGGTGTGGGCCATCTGGAGTTCCATTTCAAAATCTGTTAGTACCCGGAGCCCCCGCAGCAGCACTTTGGCTTGTCGAATCTTAGCATAGTTTACTGTCAAACCCTCAAAACTGTCTACTTCTACATTTGGCAAGTGTTGGGTAGAGCGCAGGATCTGCTCGATCCGTTCCTCTACGGTGAAGAGAGGGGTTTTGCTGGGGTTTCTGACTACGGTAACAATTACCCGATCGAACAGTTTAGATCCCCGCTCGATAATGTCTGCGTGACCGAAGGTAATGGGGTCAAAGCTGCCTGGATAGATTGCAATCACGAGTTTGGCTCAACGAAGTGGGGGAGTGGAGGAGTGGGAGAGTGGGGGAGTGGGAGAGTGGGGGAGTGGGAGAGTCTATTATCCTTGTATCCGTGTTAATCCGTGTAGTGCCTCCCTTCTGACAACTGACAACAGTCAACAGTCAACTGTCAACTGACATCTACTTTTTCATGGAATGAGCTTTGTAGAAAGTTTCGAGGCTTTGCTTGTCGCCCACAAACCGCCAGTGCCAAGGCTCGTAACTGACGCCTTGGCGATTGTTTTTGGGAAATGACATTTCAAAGCTGAAGGCGACGGCGTTGGCTTCTAACCACTTGAATGCTTCGGTATTTTCAAAACTGGGGCTGAGGTTGTGTTCCGGGGCGGTGCCGTCGCCGATGTCGATCGCATAACCGGTGTGGTGTTCGCTGTAACCTGGAGGGGCGCTGACTTCGGCTCGCTTGCTGGCGTTTTGCCTGCGTTCGGCTTTCACGTCAAAAAATACGTGCTGTTGGTCTTGCAGGGAGCGAAAGCCGGATATGGGAGCGAAGTAGATGCCTGATGCTGCGGCTGCGTTGGCCATTTCCTGATATTTTGCTGCTGCTGAGGTGCGGAGTTTGACGCTACCGTCGGAGGTGACGCCTACCAAGTCTTTGGCTGGTGCTTCTGGGTACGGCAAGTGTCCCAGGAGGTTGTCTGGAGTTGTGGGGGTGGTGCCAGCTTTTGGATTGGTAGCTGAAGTCGTGGCCGACGGAGACGAGGAACTAACCGGTGCTGGGTTTTCTTGAGTTTGCTCTGCCTGACTGGTGGCTGGGAACAAGTTAAAGTTGAGGTGCAGCCAGATGCTGACCCCAAAGGCTAATGCGGCCAACCCTAGCAGTTTCCAAATTAGCCCTTTTTTCTTGGACTGACTCTGCCCTGCTTCTGGGTATGGGTGATCTCGCACTGCTTCTGGAATTTCGTCGGCGACAAGCTCCGAGGCTTGCGGGGGTTTTCTTGACAGACTAGCGTTATCCAAGCCAGCTCCACTCCTGCACTTCAATAAGGCTCAACGTTACAAATTGTAGACCGATATGGGCGATCGAACAGCTACAATTGTCGCTGAGAATATATCATCTCTTTCTGACCTCGCCCCGTCCTATCCGCCAACTCTCGCATTTGTTACTTGGGCCCACAGTCGATCGTCCCTGCGAGGTCAAACTGGTTGGCGCTGGTAGCGCTGGTTTATTTTAAGTGTAATTGGTTACTGTTCGACAAAATCCAACAATTCTTCGATCGACACATCAAACGTCCGCGCCAATTTTAGCAGAGCACCGATGTCAGCCATTGCCATAACGGGCGATCGGGCATCACTTTTCAGCGTGCTGTAGTGAACGCCCGATCGAGTGGCAACCTCTGTCAGAGTCGAACCGTTCTCGGCAGCCAACTCTCGAATCCGCAACCTCACCAATCCCATGCTTGACAAAGGGCAAGTATTTTGCATTTAAGTAATTAGATATTAAAGGGCGATCGTCCCCCGGCCTCAGAAACGAAAGAGCAATCACTTTTTTAGACAACCTCTCATGATATTTATTTTTTGGTTAAAGAGTGTATTCAGGATTTTTGAGTAGAGTTTGTTTAGCAAACCCCTTAACTAATTTTATTCGTGAGTAGAACCATCTGGCATAATTGCACCAGTGAGTTTAGCATTTGTAAAGTTTGCTCCTCCTATTTTTGCACCCGTTAAGTTAGCGCCAGATAAGTCTGCATTTGTTAAGTTTGCTGCACGGAGGTCTGCTGAAATTAGGTCAGCACCACGCAGTTTTGCACCGTATAAATCAGCTTGCCGCAAGTCAGATTCAGTTAAGTCTGCTGTCGTTAGATCGGCACTAACTAATCTTGCATCATTCAAGTTTACCTGCTTCAAATTAGCCCGACTCAAATTACAGCCGTCTAGACTTGCTCCCTGAAGTTTTGCCTCACTCAAATTCGCATCTCTCAAATTAGAACTATTCAATTTTGCCGAAATCAAATTAGCATTTTGTAAATTGGCTCCCATCAAGTTAACACTGCTCAAGTCCCTACCAGTTAGATCGACATTGGGCAGCGATACATAAGGAGCAATTAAGTAAGCGCCCGTTTTCACGGGATCGAAATCAGTAGGAAATAAAGTTGCTTCATTGTAAATCGCTCCTCGAAGCTTAACTCCTTTGAGATTTGCTCGATCGATGTTGGCTTCTAAAAGGTTAGAATTACTCAGATTTGCATTTGTCAAATCAGCATTTTTTAGGTCTACTTTCCTCAAGTTTAGCCCGCTTAAGTTAGTTTGAGCCAGGTTGGCAGTTGTGAATTTTGTTTGGTGATTAAGTTTCGCCCCGCTAAGGTTTGCACCGTTCAAATCGGCTTCACTAAAATTTGCAGATTCTAGCTTTGATCCTCTTAAGCTTGCTTTGCTTAATTTGGCTTTTTCTAGTTTAGCTAATTGTAAATTAGCCTGAGCGAGGTCGGCTCTTGATAAATTAGCCTGATTCAGATTGGCACTGTATAAACTAGCCTGAGAAAGATTGGCATTGACTAAGTTTGCTTGATTCAGATTGGCACTGTATAAATTCGCCTGATCGAGGTTGGCATTGACTAAGTTTGCTTGATTCAGATTGGCACTGGATAAATTAGACTTAGAAAAGTTTACACCGCATAATTTTGCTTCGCTAAAATTTGTGCTAGAGAAAGAGCCATCCCTCATATCTGCTCCCGTCAAAATTGCCCCGCTGAGGTTGAGGGTCTGCCAATTAACACCCCTTAAGTTAGCTTTTTTCAAATTAGTTTTACTCAGGTTGACATCAGAAGCTAGGTGTTTACCTGTTAGATTAGCACCCGCTAAATTAATCCCTGTAAAATCCCTTTCTCCCTCACTGTAACGCTGCCAAAAATCCTCAACACTAACAACAGGTTCCAGACATTCCTCAGACTCATCCTCCACATCCTCACAGCTATCCTCTAAAGCAATATCTTCAGCCTCCGCCGCCAATCCTTCCAAATAATCGGCTCGATCCAGGTAATCAGAACTCGCTACAAACCGCCTTTCTATCTCCTCCTCATTTAATACTTCGCTGCTGTCAAAGCGCTCAATTAATTGCTTGACAATTTGGCAGTCATTCGTGCGAATTCCCACTTCTTTTTCGGCACTTGGGTCGCTATTCGTCAGCAAATTGTGACTCCCCAACATGGCAAAACTAGAATCACATACTAAAAAGTTTTCGTGAGTCCCCAATAAAGAGAGACAAAATTTATCGGGATATTCGCTGGCTAATTCTTGCAAATCGGCCAAAGCATTGTAGCGCCATCCCTTGCCGATTTTTTGCCTGTCTCCCAGATAACCCCACCCAATATTTATCAAACATCCTCGGTTCAAACACTCTCTAAATTTTTGCAGCAATTCCTCATTAATGCTGTTACAATTGAGCCAAGGGCAAACAATAATCAGCCGCTCTTGAGCTAGTGATAAAGCTTCCATCAAGACAGCGCGACTGTTGGGACGATCGCATACTAACTGATACTGAAAGTCTGACTTTGGCTTTTCTGTCTCGGTGTCAAGCTCGATCGGTCGATCAACAATGACGGACATATCGCCATTTCCCAAATCACACGGCTGTTGCAGGGACGCAATTTCAGCAGTCAAACTTTCTAGCATTTGCGGTTCAGGGCGATCGTTAAATCGCTGTTCCTGTGCCTCTAACTGCCTCTTAAGTTTTGCTAGATATTTTTTCAGAATAACTTGCTCTTCTTCAAGCTGCAATACTCTCGTGGCTATTGATACTAAATCGAGTTCGGTTTCTGACATAGTGCTACCCTCAAATCAAAAAAACTTAAAAAGCCATGTTTGGGAAGTTAGCGCCTCATCAAATATTACCAACTTCCGCCAATTCAGCAGCACTAACAGAATCTTTATCTTCCCCTTGATCCCCTTCATCAACCGCAACCGTTAACTTCAATCCCAAAGCCTTCAGCCAATTAGCCAAAGCATAAATTGTCGCACTTCCATTCTGCGACAATAAAACATCTAATTTTTCCAGATGCAATGAGGCCTCCTCATCTGACATAATTGGTTCGCCCAGAGCCTCAAATACATCTTGAAGCGATTTTCGCATTATTCCCATCTCTAAATCGCCTTCTTCCTCTTCTTCAAAGATCAGTGAGAGGTAAGCAGCAGCATAATTTGGGTCTTTGAAATTGGAAATTTTAAAAGAATGATAACTATCACTCGTCGGCACTTTGGCGTCTTTCATAATCTCTCCAGTATTCCTGAGCTTTAACAATGTCTTGGTCTTGAGTGCTTTTATCTCCACCGCACAGGATAAGCACAATCGTAGATCCCGCTTGTCCAAAGTAGATTCGGTAGCCCGGGCCATAGTCAATCCTTAATTCCCAGACTCCTGCGCCAACTGAGCGATAGTCTCCTAAGTTGCCACCGCTAACCCGCTGAAGCCTTTTATCAATCCTAATTTTAGCGTTAACATCCCGCAGGGTTGTAAACCATTCTGCAAAGGGAACTGTGCCATTTTGTCTGATATAACGCTGAATTTCCCTCGGTTGTACTTCCATAAAGTCGATCGTACTTGCACCCTCATCTTAATATCGGCGATCGCCCCCTATCCAACCTTCTTCACCTGGGCCAACTCAAAATCACCGATCGAAAAAAACTCTGCCGTCAGGCGTGGTGTAACGCTCCATTTCACGCTTGTTGCGCTTCCATAATCTTGATTTTAGCGACGATCGCACTCCAATCTTACAGCCCCGCTCGATCGGCCCTTGACTCCATGCGCTACAATTATTAAGAAATCTTTAGTTAGATCCGTTTAACGTTCCAGACGCATTATGAGTCTTCCCATTCGCAACGTCGCCATCATTGCTCACGTCGATCACGGCAAAACCACCCTTGTGGACGCTCTCCTCAGACAGTCCGGGATCTTCCGCGAAGGGGAAGAAATCCCAGATTGCGTCATGGACTCCAACGACATCGAGCGCGAACGTGGCATTACCATCCTTTCTAAAAACACCGCCGTCAGGTACGGAGAAACCCTGATCAACATCGTCGATACCCCCGGACACGCGGACTTCGGCGGAGAAGTCGAACGAGTTCTCGGCATGGTTGACGGCTGTTTGCTGATCGTAGACGCCAACGAAGGCCCGATGCCGCAAACCCGCTTCGTGCTCAAAAAAGCCCTAGAAAAAGGACTGCGCCCGATCGTCTTTGTGAATAAGATCGATCGCGAGCGAGCCGACCCCCACAAAGCCGTCGATAAAGTCTTGGATCTGTTCCTCGAACTAGGTGCTGACGACGATCAGTGCGAATTTCCCTATCTCTTCGGTTCCGGCTTAAGCGGTTACGCCAAAAAACACCTCGAAGACGAAGGGGTAGATATGAAGCCCCTCTTTGAAGAAATCCTCGACCACGTACCACCCCCCGTCGGCGACCCCAACAAGCCGCTGCAACTGCAAGTAACCACGTTAGATTACTCAGAATACGTCGGTCGCATCGTCATCGGTCGCATCCACAACGGCACAATTAGAGTTGGTCAACAAGCAGTCTTGATCACAGAAAGCGGCGCGCTTGTCAAATCAAAAATTACCAAATTGATGGGCTTTGAAGGCCTGAAGCGGATAGATATCCCAGAATCTACTGCTGGTAATCTTGTCGCCGTTGCCGGTTTTGCTGATGCGTATATTGGCGAGACAATTACCTGTCCCAACGACCCGCAAGCGCTGCCTTTAATCAAGGTAGACGAACCGACTTTGCAGATGACTTTCTCTGTGAACGATTCGCCGTTCTGCGGTCAAGAAGGTAGTTTGGTAACATCGCGACAAATTCGCGATCGGCTAATGCGAGAACTCCAAACCAACGTCGCCTTGCGCGTCGAAGAAACCGAATCTCCCGACAAATTCCTCGTATCCGGCCGTGGCGAACTCCACCTCGGAATCCTGATCGAAAATATGCGTCGCGAAGGATACGAATTTCAAGTATCCCAGCCGCAAGTAATCTACCGCGAAATCGGCGGTCGTCCCTGCGAACCCTTTGAATGTTTGGTGTTAGACGTACCCGAAGAAGCAGTCGGTGGCTGCATCGAACGCCTCGGTCAGCGGAAAGCAGAAATGCAAGATATGCACGTCAGCAGCACCGGTCGCACCCAAATCGAATTTTCAGTTCCCGCTCGCGGTTTGATTGGATTCCGAGGCGAGTTCATGCGCTTGACTCGTGGCGCTGGAATTATGAATCACAGCTTCCTCGACTATCGCCCCCTCGGTGGAGAAATTATCGCCCGTCGCAACGGAGTATTGATTTCCTTTGAAGAAGGAGTTGCAACTACTTATTCACTGAAAAATGCTGAAGACCGCGGCGTGTTTTTCATTACCCCCGGAACCAAGGTTTACAGAGGGATGATTATCGGAGAAAACAACCGAGATGAAGACATGGAGCTGAATATTTGCAAGTCGAAGCAGTTGACAAACCACCGCGCATCTGGCGGTGAAGAATTGGCGCAATTGCAAGCACCAGTCGATATGAGTTTGGAGCGCGCTTTGGAGTACATCGGCCAGGATGAATTGGTGGAAGTAACGCCAAAATCAATTCGCTTGCGGAAGGTTTCTAAGAAGTTGGTCAAACGCTAAAACAAAGGTAGGGTGCACAATGTGCCCCTTACTGGTGAAACGCTAAAAAAGCTTGTAGGGTGCACATTGTGCACCTTACGTTTTATCGCCAGTAAAAACCTGCCAGAACTTAAAAAATTATATATTATCCAATTGTGCTTTGGTTATTTTACTTAATTCTCCACTTGAAAGCTGATATTTATCGGTAGGTATTTGCCCCAAAGCCTTTAAACACCATGCAAATAAGGTTCTCAGAGAAGCACAAGTATTCGGATTAGATAAAACCTTTTCAACATCAAGTCGATCGAGAATTCGGCCGCCGTGTTCCTTTTCATTAAATCCCGAATATATCTGTTTTAGTTCACCTTTGGGATGGCGAATCGTTTCCACATCTCCCTCGTAATCGTTTAAGCTGGTTCCTAACACTGCATTGACGGTAGCAGCATCAGCGAAGTAGTATGCTTCTAGCATATTCACTAAAAAGTGAACTGAAGCACGGTGTTTTTGGTCGCGCAAAATAGGATCAAGTGCATCTCGGTATCGCTCAAAAATTTGTTGTGCTTGATCGGTTCGATTGTGTTCTAGGTCATCCAATAGCAGGACATAAGTACATGGATCTTTTAAGTAATCTCTCGCTGGGAATCCAATTCTTACAGCATCATTATTAGGAATCTTTTTACCACTTCCAACCATCTCAAGGTTTTTCTCTGAAGTTCTTACGCCTAGCTGCTCAACCTTGCGAATAACTTCAAAATAGCAAATACCCAATTCCATCAGAGTTCTAAATAACTTGGGAATGTGTTCCTCTTCCGTTTTTCCTGTTACCAGCAATCCCAACTTGAAAAAATAACAGTTGTGGTCACTCGTAGTATCGTGACTATTCATTAACTTGCTACCTCTAATGCAGATTTACTTTGAGGCGCAATCATCTCAGCCATATATAGCGATCCCGTAGCATATTCTTCTAGTAAATCTTGGATACCTTCTATCTCACTGATCCTTTTGAGGACGGTTTTTCCTTCCTTGTCAAGTTCCGCAGTCAAAATATTTTCTGGTTCAAATTGACTAATTAATACAGGTGAATGAGTCGCAATAAAAACCTGCTTATTCCATTTTTCAGTAGCGAGTTTGACAGCTTTAGCAAAAACAGCTAAAGCCCAAGGATGAAGCGAGATTTCAGGCTCATCAAATAAAATTAGTGAAGAACGATTCTGTCCTTCAGAGAACAAAGCTGTGAGATTAATCAGCATCTGGAGATGACCGTCAGATACTCCTGATGCTCGAATTGGTTTGCGCCGTCCTTTTTCTAAAAAGTTGCCATAGACTGTGTATCGACCTGTTTGTTCAAAAAACAGATTATCAAAAGCTGGAAAGCTCTCTTGCATGAAACTGATGATTGTATCGTACCGTTCATCAATGACTCGCTTATCATGTAAATTCCGCAAAACTGACCATAAATTCTCGCACCTGTCTTGTAATCGCTCTCCAGAATCAGATTCTGAACCAAATCGCTTTATCTTGAACAAAGAAGCTGACCGGGAGTTATAGTTGCGAACAACACGCAATAAGTTGTCTATGTTAGAGGCAGTGGGTTCGCTATGCTCAAATGCTACATATCGGCTTAGAGCTAATTTCTCTGGTTCTCTGAGTGTAATGAATTCTAATTTTTGCAGGTCTGTACGATAAACCTGAGCTTTGTCACTGCCTATAATGCGAACAATCAATGGATTATCAGAATCGGAAAAAAGCTTTTCTCCCGCAAAAGGTTCGATTCTACCTGAAGAATAACCAAATGAAACTTCGTATTCACCCGATGGGGTTACAATTTTGATTGATATATTTTCCCCCTCATCGGCTCCATCCCACAGCAGACCAATCCCATGATCTCTCTCAGAAGAAGCTAAATCAACACCCCTGATGGCACAGTCTCGCACAAACCAGATGGTATCGAGTAATGTAGTTTTTCCTGCTCCATTAGGGCCGAAGATAATGTTGAGAGGGTTGATTTGAATGTTTACATCTGCTAGGGAGCGAAAATTTTTGATTTGCAAATGAGTTAGTTGATTTGACATAATGTGCTATTTATTTTATTTTATATTTCTTTATCATAGTCTGCCTTTCATGTCAATTGGCAGCTAGGGATTCTCCTGGGCGCTCGCGCGATCGACTAACCGCCACAATATGTTTTAATTTATATTTGAGCAAAATCCAAACAAAGCCAGCCATGAGTCCTAAATCAATAGCCGTAATCAACTTCAAAGGCGGTGTCGGGAAGACTACCGTCACTTGGAGTCTGGGAAATATTATATCCCAAGGAACCGACTTAGAAGTCTTGATGTTAGACTTAGATCCGCAAATGTCGCTCACAGAGGCGATCGGACTTAACGAAAATACAGGTCATTTAGATGACAAATTTGGTAAGTGGTACGAAAAATCTCTCAAGCATAGACTTACAATTTACGACGCTCTAGAAGTCTTTAAAAAAGCCGGACAGAATTTTAAATTTCCCGTTGGTTTCGACACCATTTATCAGATTGACGAACAGTTACATTTTGTCCCTTCAGTTGAAGAATTGTATTGGTTGGATATCGATGGCTTTGAGGGAAAAAGTGTTAAAGACTTCATCCGCCGATTCATCGGCAAAATCGCCAACTCTGCCAATCTCCCCAAATACGACTTGATGCTTTTTGACTGTTCGCCTTCCTTCAGTCTCCTCACCTACAGCGTACTCTCTTGCTGCGACTTAATATTAATTCCCGTCAATCCCGATTATTTTGGTTCTAGGGGATTGAGTTTAGTTTTAAACTCGCTCCAGAAACGGATTGAGCCTTATCCGTTTCCCAAGATAGCAGTCTTTATGAATAAAGCTAAAACCTATGGAGGATTGCTGACCAATGAAGTTCAGTTTTACATGAGAGAAGTAAAGAGGCTTTGCGATGAGATATCAAAAGACAATAACATAGAAGTTAGATTTTTAGAATCGACGATTCGCGAAAGCGTCGGGCTAAAACGGGCGATTAATGAGGGAGAACTGCCGCGAGAATTAGTTAGAGAATTTGAAAAACTATGGCGCGAGTGTGAGGAGTATCTGAAATGAGTAAAAAAGAAATTTTGGCTGCTTCCGAACAAGAAAGCGGGGGGTTAGTTGAGGAAATTGGCGAACTTAAGGAAATCTTGCGGGACGTTGCTCGAAAATTAACCCGGCTTGAGACTCAAGTCAAGCGGGGAGTGATTTCTGCTGGCTCAAAAACTTCGGATATTCCCAGGGTTGCTGATGTTAATAAACCTGCTAATTTATCGGCTAGAAATGTTCTAGAAGTTTATGAAGAACTGCGTTTACAAGCTAAGAATGGTAATGAAGAAGAGGTGAGGCAAAAGTTGTTAGCCATGAGTGCAACTGACTTGAACTTGATGTGTTGCGAGTTAGGGATGCCACCCAGCAGCAAGAATCCGTCCCGCAAAAAAATGTTTGAGCTAATTATTGGCAGAATTAAACAGAGTTTGAGGCTGTCGAGACATATCGACAGACAAACACTTTGAATCGGGCATTGTGAATGGGGCATTGGTAATAGCTTGGAGTTAGAATTTGCCATATCCCCGCAGGATTTTAAGAAGTCGGAGATATAAGGACTGAAGACTGTGAAAATTTAAAAGTAAGGAGATGATATTGACAAAATGCTTTTGAATAAATTATTGCGACTTAGTTCGATCGCCCTTATCTCCCTAACACTCTTAATCAGCTTGTTTTTGAGCCTTCAAAGCCCTCCGACAACCGCAGCCCAAAAACCAAGCAGACTGGCGTTTGTGGCTCTCCAGATGCGCGGCAGCGAGTTTAGAACAAGTTTATTTGGGGTCAATGCTGACGGTTCCTCCCGCCGCGAACTTGCACCTAATATAGATGTTAGCCCTACCCTAGTTTGGTCGCCCAACGGCCAGCGACTGGCTTTCGTTAGCGGATACACCGACATCTATACAGTCAATGCTGACGGTTCTCAACTAACTAAACAGTTTGCTGAGGGTGGTTGCAAAGCACCTAATTTTGAAATAGCTTGGTTTTCCAACAGCCAGAAACTTATTTTTGCCCGTTCTTGCGACGGTTTTACCTCTGATGCTCCCGGTAGCCAATCACTTTATATAAGCGACACTTCTGGCATCCAAGGAACTAAATTAGTTCGGGAATTGGAAGTAGGAGGAGAGCCACCTCAAACAGAAATTTCATCAGAATTTTACCTTTCGCCGGACGGTCAGCAAGTAGCATTTGTCAAGGATAAAAATATCTACAAAATGAATGCCGACGGTTCGGGAATGACCAAAATAACTAAAACTCCCGGCGAATATATATCTGGCGGCAGTCAACTTGTTTGGTCGCCCGATCGCACAAAAATTGCTTTCCTGTTCGGCGCTTATCCGAAACAGCAACTTTACACAATTAATGCCGATGGAACCAACCTCAAAAATTTGACAAACAACCCGCAAAATGAGGTTTACAACGTCAAACTATTTTGGTCGCCCGACAGCAGCCGTATTGCTTACTATTACAATAAACCCGGCGATTCAGCAGGCGAACAGCAAGATATCTACCTGCTCGACATTAACCGGGGGACAGCCAAGAACCTCACCCAAAAACCCAGAAAATACGATGAACTTTCGTGGTCGCCGGATGGCCAATTTATTGGTTTCGTCGCCGGAGAGTTCAATAATCAAAAACTCTACACAATCAATGCTGACGGGAACCAGCTAAATCAACTAGCTACCAGGCTAAAACCATCGGAAATTTCAGAATTAGCTTGGTCTACTGACAGCCAGCAAATTGCGTTTATATTTAACGAAATCCAAGGAGACAGAAGCAACTTGTATGTAATTAATCGGGACGGTTCGGCATTGACTAAATTAACAAACGACAAGGATTTGATTGCTAGCCATCCGGTTTGGCAAGCGCAGTAAAGTTAAGATCCATAATATGCTGTAGGGGTGGGTTTTAGCACAGATAAACCCAGAAGGGCGGGCTATATTGGCACTAACCCGGAGCGAAAGCGGATTACTGAACAAGAAAGAATCCACCAAACTCAACACTCAAAACTATTCTCAAATTGGGGAAGATGCAATAATTTTTTTCTCCTTTAATGGCTGGTGAACTTGCAATTCATTTGACTCGACTTCCTGGTGTTTTTCATCCTGCACCTGTTTATCAATTTTGGGCAACTTTAAAATCGCGCCAGCTAAAACCCAATAATACACGGACACTGGATCTACATCCAGCGGATAGTATTGAGTATTAATCGTAATAAATGCAACAAACACCCAAAAACTAGCTCCGTAACTTCGCAAACTTTTGTCCTTGACTGATCTGTAAGCTTTAAAAGTTAGAAAAGCTAAGTGTAAAAGCATCACCTGAAAACTAATCATTCCCGGATAACCGAGTTCGTAAATCAACTTAGGTTGGAAAGTTTCAATTAGCTGCGTGCTACCAAATATTCGCGTTGAATTAGTCGCTCGTCCCACACCTCTACCGAGAGGTCTGTCAATGATAAAATTGTGGCTTTGCTCGAACTGATTAAAGAGAAACTGCTGGGGCGGTGCAGCATTCCAGCGACTAAGAAAACTCTCCCACCGCTGCTCGACAATTCCCGGGTTAATAGCTGCACCGACAAACAGCAGAATCGCCAGTCCTGCACCGATGGGAATAAATCGTTTTAAATTAACTAATTGACCGGTGAGAACTAGCAGGATTGCTGTAGCAAGGGGAACCATAACTAAAGCAGCTCTTTGACCGGAAATAACTGCATTGGCAAATACTAATGCCATGCCCAATAAACCGATAACTCGCCACCAGAATGAAGGATCGCAAAAGGCAGAGGCAAAGGTTAAAAAAGCATTAGAAATTAAAAACCACGCCCACTGCCAAGGCGCGACAAAAGTTCCCGGCAAGCGGACCATCTTGACTTCTGGACTGAACACCAAAGAACCGCCGACAAAACATCTAGCTTCCAGCGTTGCTTTATATAATTCGGCTCCGGTCATTCCTCTGGTTCCTGCACACTTTCCACTTTGCAGCAACAGGTACTGAATCAAACCGAGAAGGCAGCAAACGATCGCCAAAACGATGTGCATTCGACTAAAAAACACCAAATCCTTCTTAGTGCGGAGCAGATAATATGTACAAGCAATCAGCGGTATGTAACCTATCAATACTTTTAAGCCGAGAATTCCTTGCAGAATTGGTTTGTCGCCCCCCCTAGGGTTGAGCTGCATCTCCCCGTTGACAAAAATTAAAGTCAGCATTGCCATCATCAACAGGATGCTAAAGGTAGAAAGCATTTGTTTGGGAATGAACAGGCGCAACTGTTTCTTTTTGCAGCTTTGAATTAGGGCGATGAGGGCTGGTATGTAGAAGGCATCTTTGGCTACTTGAAATGCAGGATTCCCGCCGCCAATGGCGTAGGTAATTGTACCACTGAAAGGCAGGTAAATTAGAAAAGTCCACAAAGCTTGACGGGGGTATTTGTAGGAAAGCAGCAAGATGGCTGCGGCTGCGCCTCCTGCAATAGCAATCTTAGGGCCGGCTACGAAAAACAGGGGAATGCTGAGAGCAACGGTGACTAAGCAGCTTATGGCGATCGCCTGCACCACTTCATTGCGCTTTTCTGAAATTTTGCGTTTTTGTGCAGCTACTTCTTTTTTGCTTAGCGCGGTTGTTTTTTCGCTGGGCTTGTGTTTGGATTTCTTGGATTTGCGCTTGGTTTTCAACATATAGCAGAAGGAAGTTCGGCAACGAGCAATGTACGGGATGTAACGGATGTCAGGAAGTTCGGCAACGGATTCTCTAACGGATGTAACGGATGTCAGGAAGAAGGAGGGAAGAAGGAGGGAAGAAGGAAGAGGGATTTAGTTGCCTAAAAGAGAAAGAAGAAGCAATCTATCCCTTATGTTTGTGGAATTAAGAACGTCCTCCCGTGAGGGCAGTTCCTATAATTTTTATAAGGCACTTATGTAGAAGGCGGAAGACACTCTGATATAGAAGGCTGGAGATTTAGAAGGTAGAAGGCAGAAGGAATAGAAGCGAAAAGATTTCGGTAGATGTGGTTACTTATTCTTAAAGTCACGATCGACAAAAAGTCTCGGTCGAGATTGTCGGTGTGACGCGGGCATAAATTAGACTGGCGACCTTGTAGAATATAACTGCTGCATCTATACTGTACAATGTACAAAAATGTACAAATCTCGAAAAAATAATTTTAATGTAGCGGTGAATATGAAATTAACAAAATTTGTATCGATCGGCATTGCCCTAGTTTTAGGAGCAAGCGGGAGCATCTTATCTAGCAGCAGTAGAGCATTAGGGGCCGAAAAAGTTGTCCTCACATTTGGCCCGATCAGACAAGCCATCAATATCAGCGACTTAGAAGACTTTGCTAAAAACGGCACGACGACGCCAACCCTCCAACAAATTATCCGGTTCTCCAAAATGGACGCGCAAATGCTGCGGGGGTTCATGGGTTTAGAAATTGGTTTAAAGCCTGCTAATCTGGCGAGGGTAGTTTACAGCACCCCAGGAGAAAAAATCACTGACGACATCGGTCAAGCAATTCGGACTCAGCGCCGCACAGAAAGCGGGAAAGCTTTGCGGGCAGCGGTGATCCTGGCATCCGGGGATGACGGTAAGGTATCGCTGCTAGAAATCCTGAAAAAGTATCCTCTCAAGGAGGTTTACGTAGATGTTGCTAGCCTTCGCACCGCTGTTGGGAAAGTTCAGAGTATAGCTGGAACTCTGCGAAGCCTGCTTGAAGATGTGACGCGATCGACAACTCGCACAACTGAAACCAATCCCACCGAAACTCCGATCGAACCTCGCCGCAGCGTGCAGCCCACAACTCCGCCTCCAGCGCCGCGCCGCGTCGCCCCCTTGCCAGCACCCCAACCGCAGCCTGTGACACCGGTCAGAGGGCTTTGGTAAAAAAATCATAAATGTGTGCTAAAGGCGGGTTGAAGGGGCTGTTGTGGCATTCTGCAGACACTTTTTATATCAAATCCGTTAGCCTCGGAATAGTAAATCCGAGTTCACTGTTGACGGTTGACTGTTCACTGTTGACTGTTCACTGTTCACGGCGTCAACCGTCAACCGTCAACCGTCAACCGTCAACCGTCAACATCATGTATGAGTGTAACCGGAAATGATATGAGACCAAACCCGCCCCCGCCCTACCCTTATCCCAACCCCCAAGAGGGTTAGGACTTGTGTGAAAACTCCCAAAGCAATCAATTTTTCTTGAGCAATTTTTTGAGCAACTTAGGAATTTCTGAAGGTCGAGCCGCCACAGGTATGTCGGCGTCTTCAAAGGCAGCCATTTTGTTTGGGGCAGAAACTCCAAAGGCTTTCTGGGCAGCCGCGCGAGAACTGATCAGGATGCCGGCGTGGCCCAAAGACGGCCCCTTGGGAGCGTAGCGGCCGGCTAGATAAGCAACCACGGGTTTGTCGATCGCCGATGCGATGTAAGAAGCAGCAGCTTGTTCACTCCACCCGCCAACTTCCCCTACCAAAACCATCGCTTCGGTACTGTCGTCTTCGTCCAAAAGTTGCAGCCACTGCATAAAAGAAGAACCGACAATCGCGTCGCAGCCAATACAAACCGCCATCGACTGTCCCAACCCAGCCTCCGTTAGTTCTAGGGCAACTTCGTAAGTCAAAGTGCTGCTGCGGCTGATCACTCCCACCGGGCCGGGAGTGTAAAATTCCTTGGGGTGAGTTCCCAGCAGCAGTTTGTCGGGGACAATAATCCCCGGACTGTTGGGCCCGATTACCAAAGTTTCGGTGGCTTCTGCTTTTCTGACTAAGTGCACCATATCCAGAGGAGGCACTCCCCCAGTAACGATCGCGATTTGCCGAATTCCTCCGGCGATCGCTTCTAGAGCCGCATCCAGCACCGAGTAAGCATCTACCAAAATTACCGCAGTGTCAACCTGACCCACTGCCGCCACTGCTTGTTCTACCAAATCAAAAATCGGAATTCCCTCCACTTCCAGCCCCCCCCGACCGGGACTGACACCGGCGACTACATTCGTGCCGTATGCTTTCATCATCAGGGCGGCGCGGGTGGACGCGGGAGATTCTGTAATGCCCTGTACTAGGACTTTGCTTTCAGGAGTTAAATTCATGTTTTCCCACTTGACACTCGATCTGTAAAAAGCAGAAGGCCTTCATCTGTACAGAAATCTCATTTTTTGCCGATCGACTGCCGCTACTTGACGGAGGATACAGAAGCGGCCGCGGCCTCATCCAAAGTGCTAGCTAGCTGCACCGGCAACTGTCCCAAACGCTTTTTAACAGCCTCAGCATCGATCTCTACCAGCCGGAGCACAACTTGGATGTGGCGGTTAGCGCGAGCTTTCCGTTCCAAATAGCCGGCTACGGCAGCGATTATTTCCTCGGTCTTGGAGGCGCTGCCCAAAATATTTACAAGTATCACCTTAACGCTTTTATCCTGAGCGACTAACTCCAGACCCAACTCCACGCGATCGCGCAGGGCATTTGCTGCATAGTAGCGGTCTAGGGAACCAATATTCACAAAATTAGCTGGTTTTCCTCCTTGGTGGGTTACAGCATCTAGAGTTGCCATTGTCAGGCCCACTCCGTTGCACAAAATCGCGATATTCCCGTCTAGTTCGATTAATTGCAGGGATTCGGAATTCGAGATTGGGGATTTAGATTTGGGGTCAAACTCCGGCGACTGCTGAACCTTGGACTGGGAATGGGAGCGATCGCCCCCAGCATGGGAACTTCTTCTTTCCCGTGCCAACCCGCCCAAGAGCTTCTTCTCCGAGAGTGCTGCCAAATCTGGATGTCGTCCCAAGGCATCATCGTTGGCGGTGACTTTACCGTCTAAAGCCATTACCTCTCCCCTTGGACTGATGCCGAGAGGATTGATTTCTACTAGGTCTAAATCTTTTTCGACAAACAGCCGGTACATTTTTTCGACAATGGTGCTCACCGATTGAATCAAGTCTCCCTGCAATCCCATTTTCAGCGTGAGACGCCTCGCGTAGAATGGGGAAAATTCTTGATCTACGGCAACTTGCTGCATTTGCTCGATCGACCCTTCGACATCCATACCTCCTTGGCTCGAACCCAGAAGAACCGGGCGGCGCGCTACGGGGTCTAGGAGTACCGCTAAGTACAATTCTTTGTCGGCGTTGTACTTTGCTTCTGCCAGCAGGACTTGGGGATATTCGTCCTCGATCGGCAAATTAAAAATTGTTTGAGCGGCAGCTACTGCATCGATCGTATTTTCCACAAACTTGATACCGCCCGCCCTGCCCCGTCCCCCAGCCCGCACTTGCGATTTGAGTACAACGGGGTAAGGAATTTTCAGTCCTTTGAGGTCGGCGGGATTGTCAATCCGCTGCGACGGCAAAATCGGAATTGCCATCTGTCGAAATAAAGATTTAGCTTGGTACTCTAACAAATCCATTTATCAATTACGGGTGACGGGTAGTTGGCAACAAGCAATTCGTCCTAATTGGCAATTCATAATTAATAGATAGTAATTGGTTTTTTGTCAAGTTAAAAGTTAAAAATTCTCGCTTTTATCTTTTAATTTTAGACTTTTGTATTGCCGATTACTTATTCACTATTACCGCTCGCCGATTACCTATTACCTAAGCTGTTTCAAAGTGTTTTTTTCTCGTAATTTCCCAATTTTACTGTCGGCTCTGGCGGGGAGATATTTGGCGAGCGTTGGTGTTTTTTTGTCTCCAGAAATCTTCTGATTTTTGGCGATACTGTGCCGAGATATTTCTGCGAATTGTTTACTTGATGCTATTAGCAGCGCCTTGATGGACGGTTTTGACCCATTTGAGCCGCTTGGGCCGTACCGCAATCCGAGCCGTCACAGTCCCTACCAGCAGCCAGTGGAACATATACACAGTACCCCGCAGCGTTTGCAGCAAGGTGAGAAAAACTCTTTTAACGTCAAATTTGGTCTCTTTGCGAGTGCGGCGCAAACCGACAAACATTCCCACCACCGACAATGTAAGCGTCATAAAAGTTATGGGACTGGCGATCGGCATCCGGCGCAGCGCAATTGACATCACAAAGTCGGGTAGGGCTACTGTGGGCAAGAAATATTGAGATACCCAAAATCCAAATAAATCCCAAGTTTTCCCAGTTCCCATGCGGTTCCGCAAAATTAGCCGCCAGTAGTCAAGATAACGCTGATAGCCACCTTCTGCCCAGCGATTGCGCTGGTGCCACAGAGCGCGAGGGTTAGTGACTCCTTCTTCTGACACGGCTGGGAAAGCGAGAAATTCAATGTCCCATCGGTCTAGGTGCAGCCTCACCGTCAAATCCAGGTCGTCGGTAATCGTCTCCTCGTTCCAGCCTCCGCAGCTTTCCAAGGCGGTGCGGCGCATGAATTGGCCGTTACCGCGCAATTCTCCAATGCCGCCGATCGCAATCCGCTGCTGCTGGAAAAAACTGTCGAGAGCCATTTCTGCTTCTTGGCCACGAGTCCAAAAATTTACCGAAGCATTGGCGATGGCTTTTCTGACTTGCACAGCCCCTACCTTTTCTCCATCGAACACTGGCAGCACCCGGCGCAGCAAATCCGGCGTTACCGTCGCGTCGGCGTCAAATATTCCGACAAATTCCCCGCGAGTCAGCGGTAACACTTGATTCAGTGCTCCCGACTTCCCGCCGCTGGCATTTGCTCCTCTGCGAAATACTTTGAGCTGGGGGTACTTTTTGGTTAGCTGTTCCAATACTAGCGGCGTGGCGTCGCTGCTGTGATCGTCGATCGCCCAAACTTCGTAGCGGTCGATCGGATAATCTACATTGCAGATGGATTCTACGAATCGGGCAATCACCGCTTCCTCATTTTTCGCCGCTACCAGCAGCGACACGTAGGGCCAATCCTCTCGATTTTCATCAGCAAGAGGGGGCAGTGTCGGCTTGGGCGAAGCAAACAAAACTCGAAATGCTTGCATCCACAGCAGTCCCGTCAACCCCCACACAACCCACGCACCCCAAGAAATCAAGTGCAGGGCGATCGTGCCAGCCCAAATCGCAGCCAGCACTGCGGCGGCTTTTCCGCGGCGTCCCCGGTAAAGATTTTGAGGAAAAGAGGGAGTTCCCGGCACAGACACCGCAACCGGGAGTTCTGCTTTTGTTTCCGCGTCAAACACCCTGTCGCCAATGTCTGGTATAGCAAATACTTTGCTGAGCTTCGAGTGCGAGGTCAAACTCTTGAGCTCTTCTTGAGCTAAATCAGAGATGTCCAAGTTAAGCTCGCTGCGAGCGTCGTTTTCTGGCCAAGAACTCTCCTGCATAGGTTACTTGATTCAACCACCAATAGTTTTTGATTTTAGATATAAGCATCTACTGTATCAGTTTCTGGGCTTTTGTCGAAAGCGGACGGGAGGACAACCAGCGGGTTCGGTGCTTGTACGGCCCTGGTAAACGTGTACTGTATAGAGTATTTGGGTTGACTTTTGCTTGCGATCGACCTGGAATATCTGCTAGTTTTTTCAGGGGATCTAAACTATCTGTTAGTAATAATTGTCTGAGGTGGAAATATGTCTATTCCTCAACTCAAGCCAGCCGATGACAAAGAAGTGAAAGTCTACGCGCCTTTCTGTCAAGAGCCCAGGCGCAAGTTTTTACCGCACGCTATTGGCCTTTACAAGCTCAAAACCTTGGAGGGGGCAAGAAAAATTGACGGCGGGGAGAGCGTGCCGTTTGTCGCTAGTTGGAATATCTCGTCGCTGCCGATCGATTTAACCCGCTGTCGGGTGTTGTTTGACGGCAATGCTGAACTCAGCTACGAAGTGACTATGCAAAGCTCTGAGTTTGTTAGTTGCTTAATTGAGGTTCTCCTGACTTTTCAGCGAACTCGTACCGTCGATTTTTCTAAAACGTTTTACCGCAAGCTGATGCGAATGGATGAATAACTTTCACCGCAGCCGCACTCCCGAAAGTCCGCAATTGACAATCAAGCAATTTAATCCGGGGCCCCCGGATTGATTCGGGGAGTGAGAAAAAAGCTCCGAATCCCGATCGCCAGCCCCCGGATTTATCAGTGGGGTTGCTTTCTTCAATCTAAAATCTAAAATCTAAAATCTAAAATCGATTGACGGGCGCTATAACTGGCGCACCAATAGTGTAAAGCCACGACGGCAACATTACATGATTGGTGCGCCAGCCCTATTTGAGAAGCGGAAAGAGTAAGTGAGTTCTTGGATCATTCTCAATAATCCCTTTGGGGGTCAGCACTTATCCCCATTGCTAAAGTAAATCTACTGAATTTTTCAGTTGAGCGTGATACAGATTTCGCGTAGGGACTCAGGCAAAGCCTGAGTCCGTACCTGTATTTCATCCATCCAATTGAAAACTACTGTACTTTGTTGTGGAACAAGCCCAAAAGCCTATTTCGCATATTGGTGCAAGATGTGAGGCAAAACACATTTCCCGCACCAATATCCGAACTTTTTCCATGTATTAAATTTTGTAAAAATTGTCAGCAATATTACTGAGATATGTGAGAATGAGAACTAAATTAGGATAAGTTAATTTCTACGAAAAATATAAAATAATCCCACCTGTCATCAGCAAGAATTTTAAGTAATCTTGCGATCGAATGGATTTAATATAAG
Organism: Microcoleus sp. K1-B1; assembly: GCF_036704705.1. Taxonomy (NCBI): domain Bacteria; kingdom Bacillati; phylum Cyanobacteriota; class Cyanophyceae; order Oscillatoriales; family Microcoleaceae; genus Microcoleus; species Microcoleus sp. K1-B1. The sequence goes on from NZ_JAUBSH010000033.1 coordinate 37,682, forward strand.
TCCTGATTTTTTTTGTTGGGGGTGCTCGGAGACAATTTCTCAACGGCCATTAGGGCGATCGCACTGTCATGCTTAAATTTTGCAAGTAAGCGGCCCAAAGCCGAATTAATTTATAGCAATTCCTTCTAGCCACTATTTAGCAAAAACTTAAGTAGAAAAACGCCAAATATCAGTTATTGTAATTACTCCTAAATAATTTTGAGTAAGTGCATAACAGAGATAACGCTACATATAAGATATTGTAGCTAAAGATGAAAACCTAGCAATTTTTCCAAGAGGTATATTATGGTTCTGATAACTAAGGATCTCAATAGTGGTCTGACTAAAGAGCAACTTGCCCAATTTATTCTTGGGGACGCAGGAACAGTCGTTCCTGGTAGTGTGAACTACACGGGTGATAATCTGGCCGCCGGCAGTTTCGGGGGAGGTATTTCCGACGGGCTAAATCTTGAAGCTGGTGTTATTTTCAGCACGGGAAATATCGGGGATACAGCAGACTTTATGAGTACAACTCTTGGTCAGCCGGGGGATGCAGTCCTGACTCAGCTTCTTATTGATACGAAATCAGCTTCGACTATTACTAATGATGCTGCCGTTATCGAATTCGAGTTTCTACCTAAGCAAGGCCAGTTTAGTTTGGAATACGTGTTTGCTTCTGAGGAGTATAACGAGTTTGTAGGGACATCATTCAACGATGTATTTGGCTTTTACCTGAATGACGTATTTATTTCCGCGATTCCTGGGGCTGCGTCGGAAATTGTGTCCGTCAATAATATTAATAACGGCAAAAACCCTGGGTTATACGTTGATAACACGACGGGTATATTTAAAACAACATTTGATGGTTTTACAAAGGTATTGTCGACGCCACAGGCATTTGTCATCCCCAATGTTCCCAATCGCCTGAGAATAGCGATCGCTGACACTCAAGACAGTAGCTATGACTCGGCAGTTTTTCTAACTGCTCCTCCCAGCTTCAATTTCTCTCAACCGAACTATGAAGTCAACGAAGATGGGACAGTAGTTGGAGCAAACATTACCATCAACCGCACCGGGATTGCCCTGGGAAACTCCAGTGTAGACGTAAAATTAAGCAACGGCAGCGCCACAGGCGGGGCTACCTTGGGAGACGGAATAGATTTTACTTTCACTACCCAAACTATCACTTTTCCGACCAATCAAACCACTGCTACCCTCACCGTTCCGATTAATAATGATAGCTTAGTTGAACCCACCGAAAACCTTACTCTCACCTTAGCCAATCCCACCAATGCTAGGATTGGTGTTGTTCAGAACACCGCCAATCTGGATATTCTCGACGACAATGATACCGCAGGCATCATAATCACCTCAACAGCGGGTGCGGATGTCGCAGAAGGCGGTACTTCAGACACATATACAGTCGTACTCCAAAGCCAGCCTAGTGACCTTGTAATCGTCACTGTTGACCCTGATACCCAGACAGACTTGGGAGCCGGTACTGGTGTCCCTCTCACCCTCAACTTTACCCCCAACAACTGGAATGTCCCGCAAACCGTTACGATCGAGGCAGTGGACGATCAAGTAGCGGAAGCATCTCCTCACACTAGCGCGATCGCTCACACAGCCAGTAGTGTAGACCCCAATTACGACGGTGCTGCGGTTCCAATTACCGTTGATGGTACTGCGACTGCTACCCTCACCGCTAACATTACCGACAACGACACACCGATCGTAAAAATTACCGAGACTGGCGGCAGCACCAACATCGGGGAAGGTGGGGCTACGGATAGCTATACGGCGGTATTGACCACCAAGCCTGCTGCCGATGTTACTGTCACCGCCTCGCCAGACGCCCAAAGCGACGTGGGGATTGGAGGTGGGATCCCGATCGCTCTGAAATTTACTCCCGACAACTGGAACGTGCCTCAACTGGTGAATGTGCAAGCCGTGGACGATGGTGTAGCTCAAGGCGCGCACTCCAGTACGATCGCACACCAAGTCACCAGTACAGACGCTCAATACAACCTGATTGCTACTGCCTCGGTGACGGCCCAAATTACCGACAACGATACCGCCGGAGTCACAATTACTCCTCCAAACACCGCTGCTACCGAAGGCGGCGCCACAGGCAGTTACAAGGTAGCGCTGACTAGCAAACCGACTGCGCCTGTTAATGTCAACTTCAACACGGGCATTCAAATCGATTCGATTTCCACATTTACTTTCACCTCAGATAACTGGAACCTACCGCAGATAGTAACGGTGAAAGCTACCGACGACAGTTTAGTCGAAGGGCTGCACACAGGTACGATCGACCACAGCATTGCCGCCGACAGTGCCGCGGAATATCTGCCCGTGACGATCGCGCCGGTAACAGTCAGCATCACCGATAACGATGTCGCTACTCCCAATACGCCCAGCATTACAATTACTCCTGCGAGCACGACTGCTGCCGAAGGCGGCGCGACAGACAGTTACGAAGTCTCCCTCAACACTCAACCGACTGCTAACGTTACCGTCAATGTCGCTGCGGGCAGTCAAATAAATGCGATCGCGCCGCTCGTTTTCACTCCGGCTAACTGGAATGTCCCGCAAACAGTAACGGTGACAGCAACCGACGACACTGTTGTAGAAGGAGCGCACACAGGCACGATCAATCACAGCGTGGCAGGAGGCAGCGCGGCCGAATACTTGCCAGTGGCGATCGCACCAGTTACTGTCACCATCGCCGACAACGACACAGCTACCTCGACGGCCGGGGTAAAAATTTCTCCCACAACTACTTATGCAGCAGAAGGCGGTGCCAATGGCAGTTACAGCGCGGTATTAACGGAACAGCCTTCCAGCGACGTTAAAG
>NZ_JAUBSH010000033.1:40620-69095 GCF_036704705.1 Microcoleus sp. K1-B1
ATCACTTTCACTCCGGCTAATTGGGATGCACCGCAAACTGTCACCGTCCAAGCAACCGACGACACTGTTGTAGAAGGAGCGCACAGCGGGTTCATTCTTTCCAGCGTTGCCGCCGACAGCGCGGCCGAATACTTGCCAGTGGCGATCGCACCCGTTAGCGTCACCATCGCCGACAACGACACAGCTACCTCGACTGCCGGAGTAAAAATTTCTCCCACAAATACTTATGCAGCAGAAGGCGGTGCCAATGGCAGTTACAGCGCGGTATTAACGGAACAGCCTTCCAGCGACGTTAAAGTTAGCTTCGCGACAGACAGTCAAATAGAAGCGATCGCCTCCTTCACCTTCACTGTGGCTAACTGGAACCTGCCTCAAACCGCCACGGTCAAAGCAACCGACGACTCCGCCGTAGAAGGAACGCACCTGAGCACGATCGCAGCCAGCGCTAGCAGCACGGATCTGGCTTACAACAATATCGGCATTTCTCCAGTCGATGTGTTGATTATCGACAACGACTCCCCCGGCATTGCCGTCACTCCTAACAGCACCAATGCAGCAGAAGGCGGTGCAGCAGGCAGCTACAGCATTGTCCTTACCAAAGCGCCGACTGCTAACGTTACGGTCAATTTCACGGCGGGCAGTCAAATAGATGCGATCGCTCCGATCACTTTCACTCCGGCTAATTGGGATGCACCGCAAACAGTAACGGTGACAGCAACCGACGACACTGTTGTAGAAGGAGCGCACAGCGGCACGATCGATCACAGCGTCGCCCCTGGCAGCGCGGCCGAATACTTGCCAGTGGCGATCGCACCCGTTAGCGTCACCATCGCCGACAACGACATAGCCCCGCCGACACCGACACCAGTCATTAACTTTTCGCCCACAATTATCGTGCCGCCGACGCCGACACCACCGCCGACACCTGCACCAGTCATCAATTTTTCGCCCACAATTATCGTGCCGCCGACGCCGACACCAGCGCCGACACCAACTCCTGCACCAACTCCTGCACCAACTCCTGCACCAACTCCTGCACCAACTCCAACCCCAGCCCCGCTGTCACCCCCACCAACTCCAACCCCAACCCCGCCGCCAACTGAAGATCCAGATTGCATTTGCGCGCAAATTACCTTACCGGAGATCAGTCCTCTTCACGGTTTCAATCTTGTTCAAAACAACCTGGCTGGTACGGATACAAACGAGATCCTCACTGGCACCAGTGACAGTGACGGCATCAACGGTTTGGGCGGAGACGATGTTCTTGTCGGTTTGGCAGGCAACGACAACCTATTTGGCGGATTGATCAGCAACATTCCTGTTGGGCCGCAGGTCGATCGCGACTTGCTGTTGGGCGGGCCCGGCGACGACTACCTTAACGGTCAAGCAGGCTACGACACCGTGTTCGGCGGTAAGGGCAACGATGCTGCTTTCGGGGGCAAAGATAACGACCTGATATGGGGTGGACGGGGTTCTGACACTGTTGTGGGCGAGGAGGGAAACGACAGCCTCTACGGTGGCAGCAACAGCGAATCTGACCGCGACAGCGCCGGGAACGACTTGTTATTGGGTGCCAAGGGAAACGACAGCCTTTGCGGTCAGGATGCCTCTGATACCCTTTCTGGCGGTGACGGCAACGATACTGCGCGCGGTGGCAAGGGCAACGATGTAGTTTTAGGCGAGTCGGGCAGCGACTTGCTGTTCGGCGACCAAGGCAATGACTCTATCTGCGGCGGCGAGGGGGATGACACGATGTATGGGGATATTGGCAGCCCCCTGCCTGTCGGCGTTGCTGGCGGCCAAGACCAAGTGTGCGGCGGTGCTGGCAATGACCTGCTGTTCGGCAATGAAGGCAGCGATACTATCAACGGTGATGCTGGCGACGATACGATTTTGGGAGGCAAAGACAGTGACAGCTTGGTCGGTGGTGCTGGCGACGACGTGCTGATTGGCGATGAGGGCAGCGATACTTTGCTCGGCGGCAGCGGACGCGACTTATTTGTCTTGACACCGGCACAAGGAAGTGATGTAATATCCGACTTCAGGAAAGGGGAAGATTTGCTGAGTTTAGCGGGCGGTTTGACTTTCACTCAACTGAGCATTAGCCAAGGCACAGACGGGCAAGAGGCCAGTCCCACAACTTTCATAAGAATTTCTAACTCTGGGGAACTCTTAGGCGTTTTGAATGGGGTGCAAGCAAGTGCGATCGCGCCGTCCGATTTCGTTCAAATTTTGCGACTCGGTAGCTGAGAGGAAAGGGCTGTAGATCCGCCCAAGGAAACTCAATCTACAGCCCTTGAACTGCGATCGGGCTAGCATCGCAATCAGCCTTTGGGCTGCCGAAATGCCAGCCCACGCCCCCAGACAATTTATGTGTTTATATCTATTCAGGTTGCACCGGAATAATTTTTGACTGCTGACTGTTGACTCTTAACTGTTAACTGTCAGTCGAAAAACTCAATGATAGTTGAGTATTGAGTGTTGATTCGATTTTACAATTCCCATGCTAAGCTGTTCTACATTTAAATTGTCTGTTAAAAAACAATTCCCCGTCTTGTGGGGTGTCCCGCCCGCCCTGAATATACAACTTAAATGCGCGACACCTTAGCGGAGTTGATATTAGAAGCTATAATCCCGATTCTAAGCAGCTTATTGCTCGCAGTGCCACCGCTCAGATTGAACGCAAGCGAGCGCACTAATAATTAATAACTAATAATACATATCCATTTTTAATGGTATGCAAAACTGATAAGGACACAAACCATGCTTTCTCCCTACGGAATACCTGTATTTTATTTATATAAAGATGCCGTTAATTCTCCTGACAACCCTTGTGCAGGGATAAAATTTTCCAATAAATATTTATACTGTGTTATTTTTATTTTAAACTGCTCGGTAGCAAGGTTTAAACTAAACAATAAATGTTTAGGAAAATTGTCACCACACAAAACGGTTATTAAGGCAATCACGCTCCATGAATAATTGTCTAAAGCGGCAGATAAAAAATATAATCAAACCCCAATTTTCACAAAAAATGTGAAAAAAAATGCGAAGAAAAGGGTTGCCAACAGGTGAATAAAAGTTTCAATCAAAAAATCGATCGGCACAAAAGCGACAAAATAGAGTATAATATAGTATTGCTAAATTGAGGATCAGTTGAGAAATACTGTTGAAAAACTAAATTTATTGAAATAGACAGGTGCAAATTGAGGATTGAAGGCGTACCCAAATTGACTAAATATTTGCTGATCGGTTCCACAAAAGCTTACAGCGGCAAGTCTGCCATCGCCCTGGGGATGGCACTCGGACTCCGGGCAAAAGGACTGGCCGTCGCCTACGGCAAACCTCTGGGAACCTGTTTCAGCTCGCCAGGAGCTGGGATCGAGGACGAAGACGTGCGGTTCGCGGTAGAAACGCTGAAGCTCTCAGAAAGTCAGATGCCGTCAACACTGCTGTATTTGGATGAAGAGACGGTTCACAAGCGTTTGCGGAGAGAAGACAAGACAGATTACCGCCAGTCTTTAGCGCAGTATTTGCAAGCTCCCAGCGGAGACTTGGTGCTGTTAGAAGGCCCAGCTAATTTGGAGGAAGGCAGTCTGTTTGACTTGTCTTTGGCTCAAATCGCTGAGACAGTTGATGCTTCTGTGCTGTTGGTAGCCCGCCCGATCGATCTGTATATAGACGATTTGCTGTCGGCTAAACAGCGTTTGGGTTCGCGGTTGCTGGGCGTGGTACTCAATGACGTTCCCTCGGACAAACTCGAATCGGTAACGGCGACTGTGCGGCCTTTTCTGGAGGCACAGGGTATTCCAGTTTTGGGAATGCTGCCGAGAAGTGCTTTGCTGCGAAGTGTCAGTGTCAAAGAATTGGTGCACCAATTAAAAGCTGATGTGCTCTGCCGTAAAGACCGTTTGGACTTGATGGTGGAAACCTTGACAATTGGGGCGATGAATGTTAGCTCGGCTCTGAAGTATTTCCGCAAAGCGAGAAATATGGCGGTGGTGACGGGGGGCGATCGCACGGACATTCAGCTAGCGGCTCTGGAGAGCTCGACTCAGTGCTTAATTTTGACAGGCCACTTGCCTCCTTCTCCCCTGGTGATTGGCCGGGCAGAAGAAATGGAAATTCCGGTTTTGTCTGTTGATTTGGATACCTTAACCACGGTGGAAATTATCGACAGCACCTTTGGCAGCGTGCGCCTGCACGAACCGATCAAGGTGGAATGCGTTACTCAGCTAATGGCAGAACATTTTGACCTTGATGGCATGATCGCATCCTTGGGCCTGAGCGATCGAGTCCATTAATAACACAGCCGGAGCTGAAGGAAGAAGGTATTCGGCAGAGAGAACTTTTTGTTTAAATAAATAAAAAGCCAAAATTCTTAAATTCTCAATTTTTCTTGAATTCTACCTTGAGCTCGGGCTGCCGAATGCCTTCAGACATTCTGCCTTCTGGCTTCCTCAAATCTCCCGATCCTCTAGTCAGATCCCGTAAATCAGCAATTCTTAACTTCTTTTTGGCGGCAATGGCTAGTGAGTCTGCTAAAATCCACAACGTAGTTTTATTTAATTTAATAAATTCTTTGAGTCAATCAATTGAGCTACCCAGAGTAGATGATTTTTTACAAGAACTAGCGGCGATCCAGCAAACCAGCTCCAAGCGGCTTGCTCTTTTGGGTTCTCGCCACGTTCCTATTACCCACCAGCAGCTAATTGAGATGCTGAGCTACGCCATAGTTCTGGGAGGCAATCAGCTCATCACTTCTGGCGCTACAGGCACCAATTCAGCCGCAATTCGGGGGGCAATGCGAGCAGATCCTAATCTGCTGACGGTGATTTTGCCACAAAGCATGAGTCGCCAGCCTCGGGAGTCTCGCGACCAACTCGAACAAGTGATACATTTGGTAGAAAATCCCAAAAATGATAGCTTGTCTCTCCCGGAAGCAAGCGCCATGTGCAATCAGGAGATTATTTCTCGCTGCCAGCAACTGATATGTTTTGCTTTTCACGAAAGCCACACTTTGCTGAAAACTTGCCAGGATGCGGAGGAACAGCGCAAGGTAGTTACTCTGTTCTATTTTGATTGAACTGCGAGGCGGATGATGCTGTTGGGATTGCCTGTGTCGGTTATTCTGCTTGATTGTATTGCTGCTGCTGCTGCGCTGGTTTACGCACCGTTTTTGGTAGTGGCGTTCGCCCGCTTGCAACTAGGCTATGACCAAGCAGCCCCCCGCGCTATGTTTGATAAGTTGCCTGCTTACGCTCAGCGGGCAACTTGGGCTCACCAAAATTCGTTTGAGACGTTTATGCTGTTTTCAGCGGCGGCTTTGATGGCTTTTGTGACGGGGGTAGATTCGGAACCGGCGGGTTGGGCTGCGATCGCTTTTACGATCGCCCGGTTGTTGTTTTCGGTTTTCTATATTCTGAATGTGCCGCTGGGGCGATCGCTCATGTTTGCGATTAGTTCTTCTTGCACAGCTACTTTATTCTATTTCAGTTTAATGGCTGTTAATGGCTAATTGTTATTAGTCACTGGTCATTAGTCATTAGTTAAGAGACGCTTAATTAATGACTAATTACCAACTACCAACTACCAATTACCCATTACCAACTACCAATTACACCTTACCAATTACTAATTTATGGCTGCTAGTTATTCCTTTGATATTGTCAGCGAGTTTGATCGGCAAGAATTAGTTAACGCTGTTGACCAAACTGTGCGGGAAATTCAAAGCCGCTACGACTTGAAAGATACCAAAACTACTGTGGAATTGGGCGCAGAATCAATTACTGTCAATACGGACAGCGAATTTACTCTCGACGCAATTCACACTGTTTTGCAAACTAAAGCCGCGAAGCGGAATTTATCTTTGAAAATTTTTGATTACGGCAAAGCTGAACCTGCTAGCGGCAGTCGGGTGCGTCAAGAAATTAAACTAAAAAAAGGAATTAGTCAGGAAATCGCGAAACAAATTACTAAATTGATTCGCGATGAATTTAAGAAGATTCAAGGTTCGATTCAAGGAGATGCTGTTCGGGTTTCTGCTAAGGATAAGGATGATTTGCAGTTGGTGATTCAACGCTTGAAGCAAGAAGACTATCCCGTGGCTTTGCAGTTTACCAATTACAGGTAAATTTTTGAAAGCTAAGTATTGGATTCCCGGTGGTGCGATCGCATCTTTGAGTGCTATAGAACTTGCCTTGCGCTTGCTCGGATTCGGAAATCCTGCCTTGCTGCAAGCTGATGCTAATGCTGGCTATATATTTGCACCAAATCAACTTGTGTATCGCTTTGGCAATAGAGTTGAGTACAATCAATTTTCTCAGCGTTCTGAACAAATCGATTCAGCCAAGCCTGAAGATACTCTCAGAATTTTGATGATAGGAGATTCGGTTCTCAACGGTAATAATACCACCGATCAGAAAGAAACTATTCCAGAATTGTTTGAAGCGCGTTTGTTGGGCATAAAAAAGCAAGTTGAGGTGCTGAATGCTTCTGCAGGTTCTTGGGCAATTGGCAATCAATTGGGATATATTCGCAAGTTTGGCACTTTTGAAAGCGATGCTGTGATTTTGCAAATTGGTACTCACGATTTGCTACAACCTCCAAGCAGCAGCGCGGGGGTGGGAAGTGACCCGCTGATGCCGAATCGCAAACCGTTATTGGCAATTCAAGAAGTGTTTCAAAGACACGTTATGCGCCCATTGTCAAGTGTTTTTGTATCGAATTCTCCTGTGGCGGGAGTGCCGGTGTCGGAATCACAACAGTTTATGGAAAATATGCAGCGATTTGAGCAAATAGTTGCTTTGGTGCGAGCTAAGAATATTCCGTTGTTTGTGTTGTATACTTGCGATCGAGCGGATTTACTGCCCGTACCGAATGAGCCGAAGTTTAAATCCGAGTTTGTCGATCGGCTAAAAGCTTTAAAAATTCCAGTCATAGACACTCATGCAGCCTGGTCAAAATTGCCGAAAACGAGGGTAGAAAGTTATTTTCGGGATGGCGTACACCCCACAGCCCCAGCTTATGAATCAATAGCAGATTTAGTGTTTCAACAGTTGTGTATAGAGAAAAAATTGGTGGCGTGTGGCGGCAAGAAATAAGCTGCTTTATAGCCGAAGGAAGAAGTCCGATGGAAGTCGGAAGAAGGCAGATGTAATTCCTGACAACTGACAACTGATTGGTATTAAATATCTAAACCCGTGACTGTTAAGTCGGGAGGATGTTCAACAACAAACTGGTAATACAACTCTTGCTTTGCTTGTGGCGGCAGAGACATTATCCATTCTAGCAGTCCCATTTCACCTGCTACTATCTTCGGATTAGTGAGAGTCGATCGCACTTTAATTTGTTCATTACGGCTGACGGGCAATTGCTCTTTTAGTGTCAGGTGTACCTGCACCTGATGCAAGTTTGTCACATTTAAGCGATAAGCGTAACTCATGCGCCGCTGCTGGCCGATCAGTTTTTTATCTACTTGTCTTTCCACTAATTCCCGCTCTATTTTTAGCCCTTCATCTATTCCTAAATTCAGTTTATATTCTTGCCCTGGGGAAACATTTTCTAACTGGACACTGCCAACAAAAGTGTTGTCGCGAAAGATATTTGCTTTACCGGGAAGCAGAGTTGCACCTGTCAGCGGATTCACAACAACTGCTTGCAAATAGGCAAAACTGACTAATCGCGGGACTGCTATATATTCTGGTTTAAACGGATAAATTTCGCTAAAAATCGTCACTTTTTGCGGTGTACCGTCGCTGGGAATCTTAGTATTTCCCCCTACTTGAAATGAGACGGTGCCGCCTTCTTTAGATATTTGGGCTGTGGCGGTTTGAGCTTCTATGGGTTCGGGTGCTGCAGAAACACTAGGAGCAGCCATCATGGGTAATGGTACTTCGTTTGCACCTAATTGAGAATCGTCTGATGCCACACTTCTTGTCATTCGCGGGCTGTAAAATTCTCCTGCTGGAGGCGATTTTGAGCGAAGAATATCGACATACCAGGGTTCTAGTTTTGGGGGCAAAGTTCCCATTCCGGGTTTTGCTGTAGATAAAGTCAGCGCTACTCCCGTCCAATCTTCGCCTGTATTTTGATTGACTTCGGCTAGGTAATTGAGATTAATTTGGTTGTTGATAGTGTTTACTCGCAAGTCGTAAAGGGGAGTCCAACGGGCTCGCGTGACTACATAGGAAACTTCTAGTTCAAAATTGCCGCTGCCGCTGGGTTCAATGGCAACAATGATGTTAAAACTTTGCTGGGAATGGGGAGTTTGTACTTGCCCCAACTGCTGCTGCAAAGCTTTTATTTGCTTGTCTAATTCGCGCTGCTGTTTTTCGTGTTGGGCGATCGCACTTACATATTTTAGGTAATTGGTTCCTAAAAAGTTGAGCAATTCGCCAGTTTCGTTTAAACCTACCTGCTGTTTGGCGATGCTGCTGGAAAAGAAACCGACGCTTTTTTCGCTCAAACCTTCCACAAATTTGAGCTGAATTTTTCGGGCGGTTATTTTGTCGTTAATTGCCCGTCTTTGGGTTTGTAACTCCTGAATTTGTTGGGTTAACTCGGCAGTGCGATCGCCCACTGGTTCGCTGCTAAACACTGTTTCGGTTCGCACTCCCAGCAATCGCACTGCAACTGTACCCGCACCCGTGGCCCTGACTGACTCTGTTTCGAGGGTTGCGGGTACAGAGGCGATCGCCAATTCTCGCTCGTTTCCCGTCAGAGATACCGTACCGCGGCGCGTCACCAAAGCGCGATCGGTGTAAACTGTAACTTCGGATATGCTAGTATTTAGTGTTTTAATGTTATCAGAATTAAATATTTCTGAGTCAGTCATTGCCAGTTGCTCCTATTTAATAACGGTTTAGTCGATCGAGCAATTTCAAAAGTAGTTTATCGATCAATTTTCCCGATCGCCCATTCCTCTAGAAAACTCCTCAAGCGCATCCAAAGGGGAAGCAAACAAAATGCAGCGTTTAAGCAAAGACAAGTCTAACTCAGGGAGCACTTCGCTGCTAGCAATGCGATCGTAACCTTCCTCTCGCAGATGGTAAAGCTCTAGAGTGCCATCTTCCCAAAACCAGACTTCCGGGACTCCCATCAGTCGGTATTTCTGAAGTTTAATCGGACTACCGCTAGTGAGAACTACCTCAATACACAGATCGGGAACATCCTTATCTGTTCCGAAACAATAAGACAAATCTGCTTGATACTCCACTTTCCCCTCAACAATTTGACTGTAACTGCCGCTAGGAAAAAATTGTATTCTATTAAATTGAAAAAAATTGATCAGTAGCGCTGCAATCAGACATCGAGTTGCCTCGTGAGGTTTACTGATTCCCACAATTTCTATAACTCCATCACAATAAAATAAGCGTATATTCCCCACGTCTTCAAAGCCAGCTTGAATAGCCTTAAATTGATGCCATGTCAAACCGCGCCAAGTGAAATGTTGTTCGACTGCGGGAGAAGTGGTTGGATTGTCTACAGTTTGAAGCATGATTGTTTTATTGATGTTCAAAATGGTAGCGCGGGAGTGGGCGGGTTTACGAGTTTACGAAATCTTTCGTTTTAGGAATTGATAGTGAGTAAAACCCGCCCCTACGGTTAATTTTAGCTCAGCGGCTCGATTCCTGCCAAATCCAAAATTTGAGGAATCAAATCTTCTCGCTTGACTGCCATCATGTGAACTCCTTGACAAATCTGCCGCGCTAGCTTGACTTGTTCTGCCGCAATTTTTATGCCTTCCTGCAATGGTTCTGGAGATTTAGCCAAACGGTCGATCGTCTCTTGTGGGATGTGAACTCCCGGCACGTATTTTTTAATAAATTCAGCATTTTTAGCTGATTTAAACAAAAATATTCCTGCTAAAACTGGCTTGTTGCAGCCCGCTGCAACGTGGTGCATAAACTTATCCAAAACTTCAAAATCTGTAATTAATTGACTCTGAAAAAACTGTGCTCCCGCCTCTACTTTTTTCTCAAATCGACTTTGCAAACCCGACCAACTGGGGCATTGCGGATCGACGGCAGCACCGACAAATAAATCGGTAAATCCGTCTGTTAAAGGTTTGTCATTCCAGTCTTTGCCGCCATTCATTTTTTGAATAACTTGCAATAGCCGAACTGATTCCAAATCGAATACACTTTTTGCTTTAGGATGGTCGCCCGCTTTGACGGGATCGCCTGTAAGTGCCAATACATTGCGGATGCCTAAAGCGTGGGCTCCCATGAGATCCGCTTGCAGACCAATTTGATTGCGATCGCGACAAGCAACTTGACAAATTGGCTCAATTCCGTGCTGCACTAAAATCGCCGAAACTGCTAGGGGGCACATTCGCAACACTGCGCGACTCCCGTCGGTGATATTAATGGCGTGCACTCGGTTTTTGAGGCGTTCAGCCATTTGAATTGTGTGAGTCATGTCGCCACCTTTTGGTGGGGCAACTTCGGCGGTAATTATAAATTCTCCGGGGGTGGTGCAGGCTGTGCGAAAACGGTTCATGATTATTTGTCTGTTATTGGTTATTTGTTATTTGGCAGTTGACAGTTGACAGTTGGCAGTTGGCAGTTGGCAGTGGGCCGTTGGTAGTTGTTATTCTTAACCAGTAACCAATAACAACTAACAACTAACAACTAAACAGGTACAGAATAACCGAAAGCTGTCTTAACCTTAGTTAGAGTTTGATTAGCAATAGCTTCTGCTTGTTCTCTTCCGCGACGTAGTACAGACTCTAAATATCCCGCATCGTCCATTATTTCCTTGTATTTATCCTGAATAGGTTTGAGGGCATTAATTGTCGTCTCTGTCAGCAAGGGTTTAAAATCTCCCCAACCCATGTTTTCACACTCCGCTGCTACTTCTTCCTTAGATTTGCCGGAAAGCAGGAGATAAAGTGTCAGCAAATTTCTAGCTTCGGGGCGATCGGGGTCGTCAAAAGTCAAACCCCGCACGGCATCGGTTTTGCAGCGCTTGATTTTTTTGGCGATCGCATCTGGCGAATCCAATAAATTAATTCGACTTTGTTCGGAAGGGTCAGATTTTGACATTTTGCGCGTGCCATCTGTCAAACTCATCACCCTCGCACCGTCAGTCCGAATTAACGGTTCGGGAAGTTTCAATACTGGCTTTTCGGGTGTGCCGAATTGGTGATTTAATCTGATGACAATATCGCGGGTGAGTTCCAAATGCTGTTTTTGGTCTTCTCCCACCGGCACTTTGTCGGCATCGTAAAGCAAAATGTCTGCTGCCATTAACACTGGATAATTTAGCAAGCCGGCGTTGACATTTTCACCTTGTTTAACTGCTTTTTCTTTAAACTGAATCATATCTTCGAGCCAGTTAATCGGCGTAATACAGTTGAGCAGCCATGCTAGTTCTGTGTGCGCCGAGACGTGGGATTGCACGAAAATAGTAGAATATTCTAAATCGATGCCGCAAGCTAAATACAGTGCGGCGATCGTGTAAGTGTCGGAGGCGAGAGTTGCTGGATTGTGCGGTGCGGTAATTGCGTGCAAATCGACTACGCAGAAGTAATTTTCGTACTGACTTTGACCTTCTACCCAGTTGCGAATGGCACCGAGATAATTGCCGAGGTGAAGATTGCCGGTTGGCTGAACTCCTGAAAGAACGCGCTGTTTGCCCATGAGGAAAGAATAGAATTGAACTCACATTTCTATATTGACACGTTATTTCAATTTCAGAGCCTCTAATTTTCTGGCGGTTGACTGCTGACTGTTGACTGCTGACTGCTGACTGTTGACTGCTGACTGCTGACTGACAACTAACAACTAACAACTAACAACTGGCAACTGAGAACTGGCAACAGTCAACAGTCCACTGACTAATTACCAATCTGTCAGCAACCTTGCTTTGCGTAGAACAAATGTCAGAACTGTTTCTTCGCCGGTAATAATATCGGCTCTGCCCTCCATTCCCGATTGAATCGAATACTGGCGGGGGACATTAGCCTGGGAGTTTCCGAAGAATTGACCGTTGGCAGATTTGAGTTTTGTTAAATAAGTTTGTTCGGGCTTAATTGCCACTTCGTAATAAGCTGTACCTAAATTATTAGCGGGATTTTGAGGCGCGATCGCATCTGGGGCGATTTCGCTGACAGTTCCTTTTAATGTGCCGTAATCGGGAAAAGGCAAAGCCGAAATCCTGATCTGTACGGGTTGGCCGATTTGGATGCGGGCGATGTCTTGGGATGTCACCTTGGCTTTGACTACCAGGGGTACGTCGCTGGGGACGATTTGGGCGATCGCGCTGCCTGCTTGTACGGTTTGACCAGTATTTCGTACTTCCAATCTGAGAATTGTACCATCCGTGGGCGTGCGGATCACGCTATTTTCGAGTTTTAACTCAATTTGATTTAGTTCTTTTTTAGCTTGAATTAATTGTTGTTGAAGAGACGATTGCTTAACGAGCAAAACCCGCCGACTTCTGCCGAGTCTCTCGGCGACATCTGGCAGCGATGTGGCGAATTTTACTAAAGCTGATTCGATTAATTCCTGTTGGGCGGAACTTTCACTTGGGATGCTTTTAAATTGGGCGCTGGTCAAAATTTGATTTTCTAAGTCGCCCAGTTGCTGGTTGATTTGCTGTGCTGATGTTTGAGACTGATTAATTATTTCTTGTAACTGCTTTTTTTGAGCGTCCAAACGCGAAGCGTCTACAACTGCGATCGCATCTCCTTCTTTTACTGTCTGATTCTCGCTGACAGCAATGCTTTCGACGGTTCCTTCGGTTGCTGCTTGCACGACGCGCACTTCTCCGGCTGGACGGACGATCGCATCTGCTTTGACTGTAGCGCTGTATTTGGTGACGCTAGCGAGGGCAATCACCCCGCCAAAGGTCGCCACCATCAAAATGCCCCCCAAAGTCGTCCAGCGGCTGACAGGGGGCAAAAACTGGTCGTTATCAAAGGTTTCAGTGGGTGTAGCTTCGGGAGTCAGAGACATGGCGGCAAGGGGGGAGAGGGGAATAGTTTGGAGTTTGGAGTTTTGAGTTGCAGAGGAGGGAGAGATCGCTGATTTGTTTTGTCACTTTTACGATCAGCTTTCCGGAAACCAAGTATAGGTTTAGAAGTCTAAATCAAAATTCACAGGGTAAAGGTAAAAATCCGCACAGCTTTGCCGTTCCCACCCACAAACTTCGCCAAATATCAAGAGGAGTGAAGCCAGCGGGCGACTGTCATGAAAATACGGCGTTTCCGCCATGAGTTTTGGCACTGTTACCGGGTTTTTCCTGTATGCGTAGGTAGTAAGTAAGTACATAGGTATTAATAGGAGTTATTTATGTCAGAAAATCAACAAGGTTCACTCTTCATCGGAGTAACCGATGGAGAATCTGCTACTGTCAACGGTGGCAGCATTACCAGCGGTGTTAGCGGTGCTAAAAGCAACAGCGAGACCCATAACAGCAGCAGCGATGGTCTCACTATGCTGTTTTTCCTGCCGCAGCCTAGCCAGCTTTATCTGTACGATCCGAGCCGCGATCGCGGTTACAAAACCCTAGTGGTTTAGATAGCTGAGTCAAGTTGTGCGATCGAGTAAATTTTAAAAATTTATCCGTAATCTTCCGGAAGCAGCACAGCACTACAAGAAGTATTACTCAGTATTTACACGAGACTCTAGAAATTAAATAATATTTCTAGTTTCCCTTCACTTTTATTAAGTTAAACGGAGTCTAATCATGAAAGAAACAAAGGACAATTCACTGTTTGCTGAACTCACCCCTGAAGAATCAGCTAGCGTCAACGGCGGTCACTATTCTGCCAATCGATACCATTGTCAGCGGCAGCGGCGCAGTTGGGTCGTGTACCGCCGGAATTGCGACGGTTCATACAGAAGAGTAGTCCGCTACGCCTACTACTAAATTTTAGTGCTAGTCAATTCAGATCTATAACTGTGGAATCGAGAAAGCACCCATAACTTTATGGGTGCTTTTTGCTGATTGGGTAGTTGGTGATGAGTAATCTTCTTTATGCTCTACCATTATTCATTTTGCAAAATGTTAAAGAACATCCCTTTGATCGGCAAAATGCCATTATTCGGACAAGTTAACAGGTTTAAGAAATATCAGGTTGTTCTCCAGCAGAGCGAAGAAGATTGCGGGGCGGCTTGTTTGGCTTCGATCGCGAAATTTTACGGACAAAATTTTACTATTAGCCGCTTGCGAGAATGTGCGGGCACCGGCCAAAAAGGGACGACTCTGCTGGGCTTGAAACAAGGTGCTGAGGCGATCGGCTTTAATGCTCGATCCGTGCGAGCCGCGGCTGCTATTTTAGACCAAATTGAGGAAGCGCCTTTACCGGCAATTATTCACTGGAGCGGTTATCACTGGGTTGTTTTGTACGGAAAGCAGGGCGACAAATATGCGATCGGCGATCCGGCTGTCGGTATGCGCTATGTTTCTAAAGCAGAATTAGCAGCAGCTTGGACAGATTGGCTGTGCTTGCTAGTAGAACCCGATGCTGAGCGGTTTTTTGCGGCCGCAGAGGGTCAACCGCCCGCTAATTCCTTACAAAAATGGATGCGCCGGATTGGGATTTACCGCCCGATTTTAATGGAAGCATTTTTGCTGAATATGGTGTTGGGTTTGCTGTCAATTTCTTCGCCTTTTCTAGTTCAACTGCTCACCGACGACATCCTGGTGCGGGGCGACAGACAACTCCTGGCAAGTGTGGCGATCGCAGTTATAGTTATGAACCTTTTTAGCAGCAGTTTAGGATTGGTAGAGTCGAACTTAATTGCTCAGTTTTCCCAGCGTTTAGAATTGGGATTGGTGATGGAATTTGCGCGCAAATTCCTGCGATTGCCTTTGAGCTTTTACGAAACCAGACGCAGTGGCGAAATTGTCAGTAGATTACAAGATATTCAAGAAATAAATAAATTAGTTTCTCAAGTCGCTATCAGCTTGCCTAGTCAATTTTTTATAGCTGTAGTTTCTTTTATTTTTATGTTATTTTACAGCAAGGAACTGACTTTAGCAGCTACAGCTATAGCTCTGTTAATGACTGCCTCTACAGTGGTATTTCTGCCCGTATTGCAGCAAAAAACGCGCAGTTTATTTGTGCTGGAAGCAGAAACTCAAGGCGTTTTAGTAGAAACTTTTAAAGGCGCGCTGACGGTCAAAACTACTACCAGCGGTCAGCAACTTTGGGAAGAATTTCAAACCCGCTTCGGTCGCTTAGCAAAGCTCACTTTCCGCACTACACAAATTGGCATTCTCAACAATATATTTTCGGGTTTTGTTGCCTCTGCTGGCAGCATTACTCTGCTGTGGCTTGGTAGCGGTTTGGTGATTGACAAGGTATTGAGTATAGGTCAGTTGCTAGCATTTATTAGCATGAATCAAAACGTTACTACTTGGGTAAATTCGCTAGTAGGATTTACTGATGAAATGACTCGCGTGCAGACAGCAACTCAAAGGCTGTCGGAAGTCATTGATGCTGAAGCGGAAACTAAAGACGATACGAATAAACCTTTTGTAACTATTCAAGACCGCGACGGTATTGTTTGCAAGGGTGTTAATTTTCACTACCCCGGTAGACTTGACTTGCTGGAAAATTTTTCCGTTACGTTTCCCGGCGGTCAAGCAATTGCTTTAATCGGTCACTCCGGCTGCGGAAAAAGTACGCTAGCAAAAGTAATTGCTGGTCTATATCCGCTGCAATCGGGTAATATTAGAATTGGCGGTTACAACGTGCAGGATTTGTCTCTCGACAGTCTGAGACAGCAGGTAGTATTGGTTCCTCAAGAAGCGCATTTTTGGAGCCGTTCGATTCTCGAAAATTTTCGTTTGGGCAGTCCAGATATCAGCTTTGAACAGATTGTGAAAGCGTGTAAAATTGCGGGCGCGGATGAATTTATCAGCCAATTGCCGGATAAATATCAAACTGTTTTAGGGGAGTTTGGAGCGAATATTTCTGGCGGACAAAGACAAAGATTGGCGATCGCCCGCGCCATTCTCAACAACCCGCCTGTATTGATTTTAGACGAATCTACCGCAGGGCTTGACCCCGCAAGCGAAGCGGAAGTTTTAGAACAATTGTTGATGTATCGGCACGGGAAAACGACGATTTTTATTAGTCACAGGCCGCGAGTGATCGATCGCGCCGATTGGATTATCATGTTAGAACGCGGTCGGTTGAAAATGCAAGGCTCGGCTGCAAAATTGCGATCGATTCCAGGAGACCATTTAGAGTTTTTGCATCCTTGAGCTAGTTAATAAAACAACAGGTTGAAATCTGTCACTACACAAACAAAACCCGCCTGCGCGGTTCCACACCGAGTCAACAGTCCACAGTCAACAATCATTTCGCTCGTGCAACCGAAATTGATATCACTCATGACTAATAACCTCTCTAAGATTCTTGAGCCAAAGTACATCGATCGCACAATCCGAAAAACTCCAAAGTGTGATAATAAATTTTGAAAGAATGAGATTGTTGTAGTTGGCTTTCTAAGTGGTGGACGGGGCATTCGTCGATCGTAATTGACGCGCCACATTCCAGACAAGTTAAGTGATGTTGATCTTGGTGGGCGGCACCGTAGAGAGACTCGCCACTAGCAAGCGTTCTGACGTGAACGAACCCCTCTCGCTTTAAACCGTCGAGGGAACGGTAAACGGTTGCTAGGCCCATGCTTTGGTCGCTGTTACGCAGTTCTAAGTAAATATCTTGCGCTGAGAGCGATCGATTCAAGTGCTTGAGTAAGTGTAAAATACGCTCCTGACTGCGGGTGCGGTTGGTTCTCATAATTTTTTTGTGTAATCTGCTGGAATCAAATCTGGCCCTGTTTCTAGGCTATCTTACTTGGGCGAACCAAATGGCGATCGGCGCGCAGCTCGGTTGTAGAATACAATGGGGCTAACTTTCACATCACCTACCGCAACATTCCCGTGACTCAGAAATATCTTGCCCAAATCTATGTTACCCTCCGCCCTTCTGTTTTAGATCCCGCCGGCACAGCCGTACAGTCTGGTTTGCAACACATGGGATACGACAATGTTGAGCGTGTGCGAATCGGGAAGTACGTTGAATTGACGCTGACTGCTGCTGGTGAGTCGGAGGCCCGCGAACAACTCGATCGCGTTTGCGACCAACTTTTGGCCAATCCAGTGATTGAAAATTATCGCTTTGATTTGACTGAAATTCCTGTTGCTGTGGAGACAGCGGCGGCATAAATGCGATCGCCCCTAGGGTGTTTTTAAACCCGGAGATCCCCCCTAACCCCCCTTAATAAGGGGGGGACAAGAGCATTCAAAGTCTCTGTTAAAAACGCGGGAACTCGGAACACTCAAAGTCCCCCTTCTTAAGGGGGATTTAGGGGGATCGAGACTTAGATACAAGAGAGAAAAACATAAGATTTTAGTCTTATGTTGACACCTCTTCCTTCTTCCTGACATCCGTTACATCCGTTACATCCGTTACATAATTCGTTGCCGAACTTCCTTCTTCCTTCTTCCTTCAGCTTATGAAATTTGGAGTTATTGTTTTTCCGGGTTCAAATTGCGATCGCGATGTGGTGTGGGTGACTCAAGGGTTACTCCACCAACCAACTCGCATGATTTGGCACGAAGATACCGATATTTCGGATATTGATATCATTGTAATTCCCGGTGGTTTCAGTTACGGAGATTATTTGCGGTGCGGCGCGATCGCCCGTTTTTCTCCGGCGATGCGGGCTACTGCGGAACACGCGAAACAGGGCAAACTTGTACTGGGTATTTGCAACGGTTTTCAGGTGTTGACTGAAGCTGGTTTGTTGCCCGGTGCTCTGGTGCGGAATGCGGGATTGAATTTTATTTGCGATCGCGCTTCTTTGAAAGTCGAACGCGGTAATACTCGTTGGACTGCGGCTTATACTTCCGGTGAAATCATCGATTTGCCGATCGCCCACGGTGAAGGCAACTATTATGCTGATGCCGATACATTAGCAGAACTAGAAGAGCACGAACAAGTGCTGTTTCGCTACTGCACAGAGGCGGGCAAAATTAGCGATGCTGGGAATCCCAACGGTTCGTTAAATAATATTGCCGGTATTTGCAATCGCCAAGGCAATGTATTAGGAATGATGCCGCATCCTGAACGGGCATCCGATCCGATGTTGGGCGAAACGGATGGGGTGAAATTGTTTCAAGGGTTGTTGATGGCCAGTGTTGCTGCTGTTTTGTAGTTGATATTTGGGGTGTCTCTGATTTTAGGAACAGGCTTTCCGGCCTGTTCCACAACAGATTAAATTTATTGGGTGCGGGCCGGAAAGCCCGCTCTTTGCAACAGGCTTTCCGGCCTGTTCCACAACAGATTAAATTCATCTACAAATAGACATCTCCAATAATTACTGTGGAGCAGGCATCCTGCCTGTTCTTGACAAGCTTTAACTGGTTCCCAGGCTCCAGCCTGGGAACCTATATCCAGAGCCTCTGCGTCGCTTTAAAGCGACGCACCCTACAAAATTAAAAATGCTAAAATGATTTGAAAGTCAATACATCGGAGAACAGTCCTATGCCTTCACCCTTTCCTGGAATGGACCCCTACTTAGAACACCCCGATTTCTGGCAGGAAACTCATCATTGGTTAATTTCTGCGATCGCGGCATCCTTAGTCCCTCAAATTCGCCCTAAATATGAGGTTGCAATCGACAAACGCATCTATGAAATTACCGAGCCAAATGACAGTAACAGCGAGTCCCTTTTAGTAGGTATCCCCGATGTTGCGATTAAGCGTCAATCTAATAACCCGAATATTCCTACAGGTTCAGTTGCCACTTTAAATATAACACTTCCGACTACCGTCAAAGTGCCGGCTCCTGAAAAAATTAAACAGACTTACCTGGAAGTGCGAGAAATGGCAACGAAACAAGTTGTCACCGCAATTGAAATTCTTTCTCCCGTGAACAAACGTAGTGGAGAAGGAAGAATTACTTATCTCAAAAAACGCCAGAGTATTTTAGGTAGCTTAACCAATTTAGTGGAAATCGATTTACTACGAAAATGGGAATCTATGCCCATTCTTAATAATTCTATTCAAAGCGATTATCGGGTTTTGGTCAGTCCCAGTAATCGCCGTCCGTTTGCCGAACTTTATGCTTTTAATCTCCGCGATTCTCTACCTATATTTCCGCTTCCCTTGCGCGAAGAAGATGTAGAACCTATTGTTAATTTACCAGAAATATTGGCAGGTATTTACGATCGCGCTGGCTATGATTATCGGATCGATTACGATCTAGAACCCATACCGTCCCTACCGGAAGAAGATCGGGTTTGGGCTACCCAAATTTTGCAAGAAAAAGAACTTCGAGATAATTAATATTGTCAGCAACAGGCAAGATGCCTGTTCCACAAGAAATTTACTCTTTGTGGAACAGGCATCTTGCCTGTTCATGAAAGACTTAGTGAGAATGGTGCATAATGTGGATTTCAACCCCCGACGGACTCAACGGCAGCCGGCAAGATATAATTACTACTAACTTTTGAAAAGAAAAATATTTATTTTATGCCACTAATGGACTTAGCTAATTTTAAAACTAGGGTTATTGGATGCAGTGCGGTGATGGCTATTGGACAAGTTATTTCAAACGCGATCGCCAATCCGGCAACTCAAGCAGCAGCGGGTATGATGGGCGGCCCGATCGCACTTGGGGGAGTTTCTATCTTAGCGACGATCGCTGGTGGTATAGCGGGGAATATCGCGGCTAATGACCTCGGAAATCGGCTGACGGAAGGGTTGAGCAAAAATCCGAGGATTCTCGATAATCACGATTTGATTAAGGCTGCGGGTGAGGCGATCGGCTATATTTTGAGAGAGGTTGCCAAGTCCGATCGCCTAATTGCGATCGCCGAAACCAAAAATTTGCCTTATCCAGAAACAGCACTCAGTCAATTAGCAGAGAAAACTCCTGAATACTGGCTGGACATTAACACGAATACAGCCGATTTGTCAAGGGGTTTAAATATTTCCGAAGACCAGCTAACCAAGATTTTTTCTGCGGATGCCGAGGAGTTCGATCGAGTTACCGGATTGACAACGGCAGATTGGGCAAGTTTCGTGAACGAATTCGCGGCCAGCGAGGGCAAATCCTTCGATGCGGAAATTGTGGAATTTGTGGCGGACAAGCTGTACGCAACTTTTCCGAAAGCGTACCGCGAAGTGCTGAAACTGGATGCGGCGAAGGGAGGCGAAAAGTTTGCGGCGATGCTGTTGAATCTCCACCAAATTGCTTTGGCTGAACTGAGAGATTTGGGGCTGCAAAATGGGGAGATTCTGGACAAATTGGAAGCGGTGGCGACGCAGCAGCAGATTTGTCAAGTGATGGTGAAGTTGGAGGCGATCGAAATTGGCATTCGGGATGATTTGGCGCAGATTCGGGCATTGCTGGAACGATATATCGATCCTGCTGCGCCGAGTTTGCCGATTCCTGTTAAGTCAGAGACGATTATTCAGGACAGAATTAAAGACTTTACCGGTCGGAAATTTGTGTTTGAAGCAATTAATGAGTTTCTGAGGACAAAGCAAAAAGGCTATTTTGTTTTGCAGGCGGAACCGGGTGTTGGGAAAAGCGCGATTATGGCTGCCTGTGTGGTGATGTTGAAGCGCCGCTGCGTTACTCATTTCAACTCGCAACCGGACGGGATTGTTAGCGCTGAAACTTTTTTGGAAAATGCTTGCACTCAGTTAATTGAAGGTTTTGGCCTTAAAAATAAGTATCCGCGACTGCCGGAAAATGCCCTGAAAAATAACAATTTTCTATGCGAGTTGCTGAAGGAAGTTAGCGATAAGTCTAGCAGTGACAAAAAAATTATTTTTGTGGTGGATGCGCTGGATGAAGTTGACTGGAAGGCTCAAACTAGCGGTAGCAATGTTTCGTATTTGCCTAATGATTTGCCGGATAACGTTTATTTTATTGTCTCGAAGCGGCCGGATTTTCTGACAATGCCGACAGCTAACAAGACGGTTTTTGATTTGATGAAATACAGTACAGACAGTCTCAAAGATGTCGAGGCTTATCTGGCAAAACGCACGGAGAGAAGCCAGTTGATTCAGGATTGGATTAAGGGTCGAAATTTGCAGCGGGAACAGTTTGTGACGGCGGTAGCCCAAAAAAGCGAAAAGAAATTTATCTATCTCCGCCACGTACTTGATGAGATTGAAGGTGGCACGTACAATGATGTGAATTTAAATGATTTGCCAGCGGGTTTGGAGGAATATTATCAAAAACACTGGGGACAGATGATGGGCATGGGCAGGGAAAACGATCCTCTGCTGGAATTGAAGGTTAGGATTATCTATTTCCTGTCGCAAGCAGAGGAACCTGTTTCTTGTCGCTGGTTGGCTAAATCTGCCGGCGATAAAAATGTTATGACAGTACAGCAGGTGCTCGGAAAATGGAATTCGTTTTTGCGACATGAGAAAGTAGGGAATGAAACTCGATACACTATCTATCACAACAGTTTTCGGCAGTTTCTCGAAGCAGATGAAACTGTGCAGTCGGCTGGACTAACACTGGAAGATATTAATGATGACATTTGTGATAACGCTATAGACGGAGCGCCGGTATGAGCGAATTAGGTGTGTGGTTGGCGCAGCAGTGTCAGGAAGATCGAGATTTGCTGTTGAAATATCAACCGAAGAGATTTGCGAAAGGGGGGAAGGTTGACCGTTATTGTGCTTGGTTGACGGATTTCGGTTTTATTGAGATGAAACTGGATTTTTTGGGGGTACAAGCGCTAATTGAGGATTACGATTTGGCGAGGGTTTCTGATTTTTTGTTGTCGGAGGGGCAAACGGAAACTTTGGGGTTGATTCAGGCGGCAATTCGGAAGTCGGCGCACGTTTTGGAAAGGGATAAAACGCAATTGGCCGGGCATTTGTTAGGCAGGTTGCTAGATTTTGAAATACCTGAGATTCGATTCATGCTAGAACAAACTAAGCAATCGAAAGAGGGTCTTTGGTTCCGGCCTTTAAAAGCTAATTTAGAACGGGGAAATGAAGGGGCGCTGCGGACATTAGCCGGTCATACTCGCAATGTAACACGAGTGGCGATCGCACCAGACGGCAAAACCGCGATTTCCGCTTCAGACGATTCAACCCTGAAAATCTGGGACACCGAGACAGGCCGGGAACTGAAAACTCTTACTGGTAATAATAGCTCGGTAACAGCAGTGGCGATCGCACCAGACGGAAAAACAGCGATTTCCGCTTCAGGGGATAAAACCCTGAAAATCTGGGACACCGAGACAGGCAGGAACCTGAAAACTCTTACTGGTAATAATAGCTCGGTAACAGCAGTGGCGATCGCACCAGACGGCAAAACCGCGATTTCCGCTTCAGGGGATAAAACCCTGAAAATCTGGGACACCGAGACAGGCCGGGAACTGAAAACTCTTACTGCTCATACTAAATCAGTAACAGCAGTGGCGATCGCACCAGACGGCAAAACAGCGATTTCGGCTTCAGCGGATAAAACCCTGAAAATCTGGGACACCGAGACAGGCCGGGAACTGAAAACTCTTACTGGTCATAATCACTGGGTAACAGCAGTGGCGATCGCACCAGACGGCAAAACAGCGATTTCGGCTTCAGCGGACAAAACCCTGAAAATCTGGGACACCGAGACAGGCCGGGAACTGAAAACTCTTACTGGTCAGAATGACTGGGTAACAGCAGTGGCGATCGCACCAGACGGCAAAACCGCGATTTCCGCTTCAAGGGATAATACCCTGAAAATCTGGGACACCGAGACAGGCCGGGAACTGAAAACTCTTACTGGTCATAATAGCTGGGTAACAGCAGTGGCGATCGCACCCGACGGCAAAACCGCGATTTCCGCTTCAGGGGATAAAACCCTGAAAATCTGGGACACCGAGACAGGCCCGAAACTGAAAACTTTTACTGATCTTATGAGCATGGTAACAGCAGTGGCGATCGCACCAGACGGCAAAACCGCGATTTCCGCTTCAGACGATTTAACCCTGAAAATCTGGGACACCGAGACAGGCCGGGAACTGAAAACTCTTACTGATCTTATGAGCACTGATGTTATGAGCATGGTAACAGCAGTGGCGATCGCACCAGACGGCAAAACCGCGATTTCCGCTTCAGGGGACAAAACCCTGAAAATCTGGGACACCGAGACAGGCCGGGAACTGAAAACTTTTACTGCTCATACTCGCGATGTAACACGAGTGGCGATCGCACCAGACGGCAAAACCGCGATTTCCGCTTCAGGGGATAAAACCCTGAAAATCTGGGACACCGAGACAGGCCGGGAACTGAAAACTCTTACTGGTCATAATCACTGGGTAACAGCAGTGGCGATCGCACCAGACGGCAAAACCGCGATTTCCGCTTCAGAGGATAAAACCCTGAAAATCTGGGACACCGAGACAGGCCGGGAACTGAAAACTCTTACTGGTCATAATGACTTGGTAACAGCAGTGACGATCGCACCAGACGGCAAAACCGCGATTTCCGCTTCAGGGGACAAAACCCTGAAAATCTGGGACACCGAGACAGGCTGGGAACTGAAAACTCTTACTGCTCATAATCACCGGGTAACGGCAGTGGCGATCGCACCGGACGGCAAAACAGCGATTTCCGCTTCAAGGGATAATACCCTGAAAGTCTGGGATTTGTTTAGCGGTGAAGAGGTTTGTACTTTCAGCGGAGAACATGGGTTTAATTGCTGTGCAATTTCGCCTGATGGGGTGAGTGTTGTAGCGGTCGATACGTCTGGTCGAGTGCATTTTCTGCGCTTGGAGGGAGTTAGCGGCGGGCGATAATCCAAGAAACCGGGTTTTTGCCCGCATCTGTGGGTTAAAACGAAGTATTTCGGAAAAAACCCGGTTTCTGGGGCCTCGCGATCAGGTTTTTTGGTGGATGGGCGATCGGGTTTTTTGTTGATGGGGCGATCGAATTTGAGAGAAATGTGCGATCGGGTTTTTGGGTGGATGGGCGATCGGGTTTTTTGTGGATGGGGCGATCGACTTTTTGGGAAACGGGCGATCGGGCAATAAGTTGTTCACCAATAAGTGATTAATGGAAACCCGATTAGTGCGATCGTTACTTGTTTCTCGGATTCTATCAGGTTCAAAAAGATTGTGAGTAAAATAAACGGGGTTTGCGTCAGTTGTTTTTGTAAATGAGTCTAGTAAAATGTTGGTAACATATTTTTTGGAATAGGCAATCGTGTAATAATTCTGCTGCCTATCTTTTTTTACCACAACACAGATCAATCCTTACACCGTCTGGATTTGGGGCGGGTTGTCACCCCCCAGCACACTAACAATCCTATTTTTTAATAGTCGCTTGCAAATAAAGCAGCGGGTCTTCAGCAACCCAACCCAAACCCGAATTGTACCGAACTTCAAAATGCAAATGAGATGGCGGAATGTCCCGTTTTCCTGTCGTCCCGACAGTTCCCAAAACTTCTCCAGATTGCACTTTTTGACCGACTTTTACGGCAATATCTTTCAAATGAGCGTAGCGCGTTTGCTTCCCCGCTTCATGGTTCACCACCACTAAATTCCCGTAATCCCCCTGCGGCCCGGCAAAGGCGACAGTCCCCTCGCCTGCGGCCAAAACCTGCGTACCCTCCGACGCCAAAAAATCTACCCCGCTGTGGAAAAAAAATTCGCGCCGCGCCTGATCCAATTGCCGCCCGTAACGCAAAGCTTCCACTGCTGGGCCGGGCAGCGGAAATCCTTGCACCGATGGCGTTGCATCGGGATTGATAGAAGGCCCGATCGACCTATTCACCGCAGGCACAAACACCGTTTTCCCCAAAGGCCTGCACCCATTCGCCTCAAATAGCAAATCTGCGGGCACTTTGTAAGCTTCTGCCAGTTTTTGCCAATTCCAGCCCGCAGGCACTTCTACCTCGATGCCACTGTACGGAGGAATGACGATCGCACTTCCAGCAGATACTCCACCGCCCCGCAACATCGGATTTATCCCGATCAGCGCCGCAGGAATCACATTGTACTGCCGCGCGATGCTTTCTATTGTTTCGCCCTGGGCCACAGTGTGGCGACGCAACCGAGATATAGCCGGACTCGGACAATCGCGGGCGGGGTCGGGGTTTTCTACAGGTGTACCTGAAGGAAGATTTGCCGGTGGGATCTCGGTATTTGCCGCCGTTTTCCCAACGGGTGCGATCAACCAAATTAGTGCAGAAATCAGCGGAAATAAGCGTTTCAAAGTCATTATGTACATAAAAAAGTATTCATTTCGGACAGTTGACAATTTTAAAATCCTGTAAAATTGCATATTTGAAAGCTCTAGCCACCCCCCAGACTGTAAATCCCAGGCTAAGCCAAGTTAGGATGAGAATTATTAGTTTGAGTCGCTCTTGGCAAATCCGGCAAAATTGCCTGTGATGCCGATGGGCGCCTGCCTGTTAACAGCTATGTTCTTGAGGAAGCGGTACGCCCCGCCCCGCTTCCTTCCCGTCGCCAAGACAAAAATGCTTGATTCGGAACCTGTCTGCGGGGATGAGGTATTTAGCGGGAGTTATTAAATGAGTTTATCTTTTAAGCAAGCGACCCTTTATGTGACTCTGCTGTCAATCGGCGGAGGGATGGGATGGTTGGGAAATCGCTATCTGCAAGGCTCAAACAATCTGGAAACCGGATTGGTTTTGCCAGTAGTACGCCAGCAAATCCCCCCCTATCCCTCTCCTCCAGTTCTGGAAAATCGGGCGGTCGATCGCAGCAATCCCAATTTTATTGCTGAAGCAGCCGAAAAAGTGGGCCCGGCTGTAGTGCGGATTGACGCATCAAGCAAGGTGGCGAATCAAGTGCCGGAAGCATTCAAAAATCCGTTGTTTCGTCGGTTTTTTGGGGAGAATTTGCCGCAGCCGGAAGAACGAGTCAAGAGAGGTACGGGCTCCGGGTTTATTCTCACTTCTGACGGCCGCATCGTTACTAATGCTCACGTTGTCTCCGGGACGGATACTGTCAAGGTAACGCTCAAAGACGGCCGCGAGTTTGAGGGAAAGGTGCAGGGAGTCGATCCGCTGACGGATGTCGCTGTGGTTAAGATTAATGCTAAGGAACTGCCGCAGGTGACTTTGGGTCGATCGGACAATATTGTACCGGGACAGTGGGCGATCGCGATCGGCAATCCTTTAGGTCTCGACAATACCGTGACTGTGGGCATTATCAGCGCTACGGGTCGATCGAGTTCCCAAGTCGGCATCCCAGACAAGCGAGTCCGCTTCATCCAAACCGACGCAGCCATCAACCCCGGCAATTCTGGCGGGCCGCTACTCAACGACCAAGGCGAAGTAATTGGCATCAATACCGCCATTCGCGCCGATGCTCAGGGCTTGGGATTTGCAATTCCGATCGAAACAGCCAAACGAATTTCCGATCAGTTATTCGCCAAAGGTAAAGCCGAACATCCCTATCTCGGCATTCAAATGGTCAGCTTGACTGCCGCCACCAAGGCAGAACTCAACAAACAGCTCGATAATAATAAAATTACCCTCGATCAAGGCGTAGCCGTGACGCGAGTCGTGGAAAATTCCCCCGCTCAAAAAGCCGACTTGCGCCCCGGAGATGTCATTCAAAAAGTTGACGGAATTGCGGTTAACACTCCTGGAGACGTGCAAGAACGGGTGGAAAACACTGCTGTGGGCAAAGAACTCGAAGTGGAAATTAACCGTTTGGGTCAAGTTCAGAAAATTAAAGTACGTCCGGGTGCTTTTCCCCTATCGGGTAGCTCCGCCGGTGGGTAATACCATTTTCGATTTTCGATTAAAGAATTAAGAATTAAGAATGATTTACTGCATAAGGATTTGGAGCTTATTTACAGTTGCATTCTTTTTTGAAAGTGGTATTAGTTGCAAGGGTGGAGGATGGAAGATGAATCTGATGCTTTATAGTCCTGGAAGCAGTAACCGGGTTTTTTCACCAAAAGCCTCGGTGTAGCGCGAGGGATAGCCGGTTAACAGCCCGGTTTCTTAATTCCCTGTGCCTCCATGATTCAGGATTATGGATTTTTCTGAACAACTTTCATCTTTCTTGCTTCCCCAACCCGTTGACCTTTTTACTTGTCTTTGGGTGAGTTTGGTTTAATCGAGCTGGTGCTTGCTAAATTTTCTTCTAGGTGCATCCTTTGCTCCATTTGCCTCAAAAAATAGCCTGTCATCATCGCTGAAGCTAGCAAACCTGCTAAGTTTTCGCGATCGGTGGTAATTTCGACGTTAAAATTTTCTGAAGGCAAAACGCCGACAAGTCCTTGAACGTTATGAGAGATTATTTCTCTGATGTCGGGGCTGACGGACTTGGCGACGTGGGCTAGAACCTCCGGGGATTGGTGTTGGAGGTACTTCAGCAGTGGATTGACTGCGGTTTGTTGGGCATTGGATGTGTCAAAGTCAGGGTGAAAAACCATTTGGCGATTCTTAATTTCTGGCTGGTTACATTCTACTTCAAACTACTCGTCATTGCTTGGGTACAAATTTGCCTGAAAGTCAATTTGCAATTGTTTTGGCAGTTGGTCTACTTGAAAGTACCGATGAAATTTCTCAGTAACTTGTAACCAATACGACCGCCCCTCACTCGGTCGCCGTTTGCGGACAAAACCCATTTCTACAAGTTCCTGCACTTGTTGGTAAGCTCCTGAACCTCGCAAGTTAACTAAATCTGGCTGAGCGATGCCGCCTTTGAGGGCGATCGCAGCCAGCGTCCGCAAAGCTCCCACACCTAATTCTGGAGGTATTAAAGTTTGCATTAAACTGGCAAACTCTTCTCTGAGTTGCAGGCTGTATCCTGTGGGGGTTTCGACGACTTCTAATGCACTGTCGCGGTGGGACGAGTCAGACATGAGTTCGATGATGGCGTCTTCGGCTTCGGCTCGATCGCACTTGGCAATCTCGGCAATTTCTGCGATCGACACTGGTTGACCTTTTAAGTAAAGTATGGCTTCTATTGTTGTGGCTAAGCGAGTCATTTGGGAATTAGTAATGAAGAATGGGGACGTTGAAAGAAAAAGGAAGAAGCAAGAAAGAAGAAGGACTCAGGAAAACAACAGTTATCCGTATTTCCGTAACTTCCGTGTCGTGAATAATGAGAGTTAGGAATAAACATTCATCTTACACAAATTATTAATAGTGTAGGTTAGGTTGAGAAACAAAACCAAAACTTTCAATTTTCTTTTTTTATATCAGTCCGAGACGCAGAAATATATAACGTATCTGGCTCTCCTGAGCTTATGGTGTAAAATAGATCAACCAATACAGATGACGGGGTTATGACCAATTTTTGGTAAAAAAAGATGGGGTCAGTATTGTTAAGAAGCCCCATCAGTTAAAAATTTTACCTCAATCATACCAAATTTGTTTCCAACACCAGCTCAAAAACGCCAAATACTTGACTCTGACTATTTTAGTAACTGCTCAATAAGTGCTGATAAGCAAGTATCGCCAAACTAACTCAGACAATGCCTGATAGCCTGAATCTGAGAA
>NZ_JAUBSH010000034.1:0-67481 GCF_036704705.1 Microcoleus sp. K1-B1
ACACGATTGTGTCTGATATTCGACGACTTCGATTGGTTTTGCCACTAGACTTGCTACTTGCTGTCTGTGGATGTTAATTACTTCACTTAATTCTTTACTGCCACAATTGAGACAGATGTCGGGTGAGCTAATTTCGGTTCTGTCTACTCGTCCAAACCCTTTTCGGGTTTTCCCTTGATGACCCGGTTGTCCGCCTGGTTTCTTTTTTGGGTCGGCTTCTGGTTTAACTGTTGATGTCTCTGGTTTTTGGAGTAGATCCGTTGATGGGGGTTTTGATGAAGTCTGACTGGTGGTTCGACCTTTGCCTGTAGCAATGGCTAGTTTTTCTTGCAATTCTTCAATGATTTTTTGCAGCCCCAGTACCATTTCTACCAGTTCAGCTTGGCTCAACTGCTCTATTTCGGTTTTTTCCTTCTGTCTGGTGGCTGTGGGCTTTTTCATTCCTTTATTTTACCAGATGCCGCCACTTAAGTTTTTTTGACCTGAATCCTTACCTTTTGCTACCCTGTCAAACCAAGAAGTGTTTGATGCGCCAAAACCGTTAAAACAAGCGAAAACCAAGCTGGCACGGTTGCAGCGCCTGGCGTCAAGACAAGTAAAAGCCTCAAACAACCAACGCAAAACTTACAACAAGATCCGGAGGCTTCACGCACGGATAGCCTGCATTCGCAAAGACTTCCTTCACAAGTTGACGACTTATTTGGCTAAAACTTTCAAGCGAATTTTGATTGAAGACTTGAACGTTAGAGGCTTGCTAGCAAATCACAAATTAGCTGAGGCAATATCCGACTTAAGGTTTTACGAGTTCAGGCGGCAGTTAGAGTATAAGTGCAAAATGTATGGGGCGAACTTGGTGCTGGTAGAAAGATGGTTTCCCAGTTCTAAGATTTGCTCGAATTGCGGGCATAAAAAGGATATGCCTTTGCAAGTGAGGACTTACGATTGTCTTGCTTGCGGCCTGTCGATAGACCGCGATCTCAATGCCAGTTTAAACATTTTAAATTGGGAACCCTCGGCTATTGGGGGATAGCCTGCTTACCTTGGGATGGCCGACCACCCAACAGCGCAGGAAGTAAACGCTGAACTGCGATTAAAGATAACTTTAGTAAAGTTTGGGTAAGTTTTACGAAGCAGTCACAGGTGCTTTTTCCCAGATGTCTATTGGTTATGTTAACCTCCCCTAGTGGCAAAGCCTAAAACGCTGACTCCATTAGCGAAAAACCAGAGATCGTCCCCTGATTTGAGGTATGAGTTGAGCCAGAATGACTAATTTGCTGATATTGAGTTATGTTGGCTAACATTCTGCTCGACTTGATATTTGATAAAAATGTGGTAGAACTATGATTGAAAGACTCAGGTGAAAATCCCTGATGCTAAGGAGCCTCTATTTAAGCTTCCTCTACGGCATCAAAGCAAAACAGTCAATCGCCCGCTCGGCACGAGCGCGAAAATCAAGCGTTGCCAGTACAGCAGTCGTAAATTGTGCGCGGGGGATTTTCCTTCGTGCATTGATTTATACGCCAAGGCAGAGAGACAATCTCAGCTTAGATAATTGTTAACATTTGTTAGCAAAAAAGTATCGGAACGCTTGAGGAGAGAACCATCTCTGGGTGATCGGGAGCAATCCTGCTAATTTAAGTGGACTCGCTGAATCAAGAATCCCCTCGCCTTTAGGCATGGGGAGTGTCAAAAGCACAGCACCTCGGCCATGACAGGAGTCAAATCGCAGTGTCATGTTTATTCTGAAACGGCAGGATGTTGAAATAACCAATTTTCAACACCCAAAACGGGATCAACAAATTCCCATTCTCAATTATCAGGGGCAGACTTTTCGCCTGATCAGCGCCTTCAACGGCAAGCAAGCAGAAGACGCCAGAGCCTTGTGGCGGGACTTAACCGACAACCGAGGCAAAGCCTGTGTTCTGCTAGAAGAGCCGGATAGATATAGCGTCT
This sequence comes from Microcoleus sp. K1-B1, assembly GCF_036704705.1. NCBI lineage: Bacteria > Bacillati > Cyanobacteriota > Cyanophyceae > Oscillatoriales > Microcoleaceae > Microcoleus > Microcoleus sp. K1-B1. The sequence goes on from NZ_JAUBSH010000034.1 coordinate 1,954, forward strand.
GGGGAAAAGTCCGTTTAGATCAGCTTGCCGGTGAAGAACCGGCAGGGAATGAAGCAGCCAAAGCACCACTGTTCGCGCAGGCTTGTCTGCTGCTACTCCAAGCTGTTTACTTCGATGTAGAAGACCTTTTAGGCGCAAGGCAAGCCACATCGTTTCAGAAAGATATCGCCAAGGTATTTCAGCAGGGAAACTTCCCCCAGGCAGACTCCCCTGATGCGATAAAAAACTGGCTAACCGTTAGTCCCTTGCAAAATCACAAGGTCCCTCCTTGGCAAGAGCAGCATCTCAAGACCTTATTGCAAGAACTCCACCGCTTGGGCAAATCATATTTTGGCAATACGGACTTCGCGGAGGGAGTGAGCGATGTGCTGCAAGATATGCCAGCACCGGAGCGGACTCAGTTTCTAGATTGGCTGAAACAATCAGCCCTCAACAAATTGTGGATCGCAGGATAGAAAATCTGTGACAATTGCTCAGACAATTGGGTACAGATAATTGAGCTTAGATAATTGCACTGTAGGGGGTACGCGATATACAGGTTGGATTGCCAACTTGTATTGACAACCAAATTGTTGATTCGGTTTGGATGCCACCTATGGTCGCGCAATTTAACTCAGTTTCGATCGCAGTCCCCACCCACAATCATTGATATAAGTGGGGAAGTGTGAAAGCAAAAAAACAGCTCCCTCAACATTTGAGGGTAGAATTTCCGAGATAGATTGGTTACTGTAAAAGCCTTAAGGGTGGAGACATATACCGTATTTCTATCATTATATTTCCGGGTACAAGATAGACTAACGACTAATTCCTTGAATTAGTAAATAGATATTATTCTTGCTTAGTCTTTCTATAGTGTACGAGGGCAAAAGTCCCAAGGACACGCGCTCGGACGCCAGTTGTTCCGGGAGCGTCAGACAAAGGTTCTTTTGCGAAAGAATCCTCATCTACAATCAAAGATTGAGATGGGGTGCGTTCAACCGCTAGTTAGGTCTCGTGGAATCCCTATGAGTAGCACTTCAGAAAAGTCATCTACATCTCCATCTTTACTCTCAGCTCAGACCCTAGTGATTGCGGGCATTGTCTGGGCTGTAATGGCGCTGCTGTTCTTTTTGCTGTTCAGCGTCCCCCTCTCAGCAGAAGAGGGTTTACCTCTTTGGTACTCGATCGGCACTTATATTTTTGAATGCGGAGCATACTTGGGAGCGGCTTTAGTCTGTTTTAGAAACTGGCAAAGCCCGCACATGGTCAGCGGGCGCAACGTCTGGCTGGGCATTGGTCTGGGGATGCTCTTCTATTTCATAGCAGGCGTGCTTTTCGGGATTTGGGAACTCTATTTCGAGTTAGACCCGGACGTGTCTCCTGCAGATGCGTTTTATCTGGGGAGCTATGTGGTCCTGATCGGGGGCATGGTTGTAGCTGTGACTTCCAAGCGGCTGAATCTAGAAATTTGGCAGTGGGCTTTGTTAGCGGGAATAGCAGCCTTCGGGATTGCTGTAGCTATTTGGGTTGCTGCACCTGACTCTTGGAGGGTCCAGCTAGGAATGGCTCCGGCAGCCACTCAAGAAGAAGTAGTGACATCTGCACCAGCAACTGCTACCACAGGAAGAGCACCTGCTTTGGACAATTTGTCCAAGTCACAGGCAAAAGGAGCAACAGCGACTGATCCTGCATCAGCACCCGAAGAAGAAGAAGAAGCAGAAATCAAAGCTCCGGGATGGGTGATGGCACTTGACAAGCAACTGGCGCCTCACAAAAACGCAATCAATTTGTTTTACATCGTCGGGGACGTTTTTCTGCTGATTATTGCTACTGCATTGCTGCTGGCGTTTTGGGGAGGACGTTTTTCCCAATCTTGGAGAATGATTGCGGCTGCAACTTTTTCGCTTTACATCGCAGATATGTACTTTAAATGGCGCGATACTCAGGCTGAGGGTAGTTATCAAAGTGGCAGTTTGCTGGAAGTCTTTTTTGTTTTCAGTGCCATCCTGTTTGGGATTGGAGCTATCTTGGAACATGACATCTCAACCCGTTCTCGCCAGAGCAGGCGCAGTCGTCGCACAGCCTAGCGATTTGAGATTAGGGTTGCTTTAGCAAGCGATGAGGACGCGAAAGCTTCTTTGCCCTTGTCGGCATCTCTGAGCTTGAAATCGAAGATGAAAAATCACAGTTCGCTGACTGCTAGCCTGCGTCTTTTCACCAAAGAACTGGGCGGAGCGTAGCGGAGGGCTGTTTGAAGCCCCGTCCTTCTAGGACGGCTTTAATTCTCTTCGATTTTTATCGTTTGTATCAATAGTACATGGTATCATAAAGTAATTCAAACAACAGAAAACAATGAAAGCAAGGTATCAGTACAGAATCTATCCGACAGCTCAACAAAAGCAGAGCTTAGCTCAGTTGTTTGGTTGTGTTCGGGTTGTCTGGAATGATGCCTTAGCTCTCTGCAAGCAGTCTGAAAAAAAGCCTAAATCCGCAGAGCTTCAGAAAATATTAATTACTCAGGCCAAAAAGACTGAAGAAAGAGCTTGGTTGGAGGATGTCTCATGTGTTCCCTTGCAGCAGTCTGTGGCCGATTTAGAAATCGCTTTCAAGAACTTTTTCGACTCCTGTAAAGGAAAGAGAAAAGGACGTAAAGTTGGACACCCTAAGTTCAAAAAAAGAACTAGCAGCCAATCGGCTAGACTTACCCGTCGTGGCTTCTCAATGAAGGAGAACGGAGGTGTCTACTTAGCTAAGATTGGGATTTTCAATCCGATTTGGTCAAGAGAATTGCCGTCGGAACCTAGTTCTGTCACGGTAATCAAGGACTGTGCAAACCGTTATTTCTTGAGTTTTGTCGTAGAGATTCAGCCAATTAAAGTCGAAGCTAAGAATCAATGTATCGGGATTGATTTAGGGATAAAAAATTTTGCAGTAATGAGCAATGATGAAAAAATCGAAAGCCCTGGCTACAAAGAGCTAGACCGGAAAGTTCGCAAACTACAACGCAAATTAGCTCGTCAACCAAAGGATTCTAGGAGAAGGAATGTAACTCGCCTCAAAATTGCCAAATTGCATAATCAAATCACCGATACTCGCAAAGACTTCCTGCACAAACTATCTTCCAAAATAGTCAACGAAAACCAAGTGATTATTGTGGAAGATTTAAATGTGTCGGGCCTGGTCAAGAATCCGAAACTTTCGAGAGCGATTAGCCAGCAAGGATGGAGAGAATTCAGGACTTTTTGTGAAGCCAAGTCTGAAAAGTTTGGCAGAGAGTTCAAAGTAATTAGTCGATGGGAACCTACTAGCCAAGTTTGTTCAGACTGTGGCTTCAAGTGGGGTAAAATCGATTTGTCTATTCGCTCAGTGCTTTGTTTGAATTGTGGGACTGAGCAAGATAGAGACGAAAATGCTGCTAAAAATATAGAAAAAGTCGGGATAGGGAATTGCCACGACTCTAAATGGACGCTGAGGGATTGTAAGACTACTACGGTAGCAGAACCCAGCGAAGCGTCAAGAATCACTGCGGCTTTAGCCTGGTGAGTATTTCAAGTCTTTTTGCTGGGAAACTTGGCATGACGCCTACAAAACTCTCCGATTCAGACAAACGCGAACTCATCAGGCTGTACCGACAGTCAAACGAGAATACTATCACTCTGGCAAAGCGCTACGGAGTGAGCAGTTCGACTGTAAGGCGCATCCTTCAGGGTGCTTTGTCGGAGCCGGAATACGAATTTCTCGTCCAGCAAAAACAAAAGCGTTTGTCCGATCGCACAAGTGTTTCTGAACCGACAGAGGCGACTACTGAGCCGTCGGCAGATGGCGAAATCGATCCTGTAGGTGTCCCCCTGTCGGAGTCAGTCCCTGTCCAGCAGTCAGCCTCGAATTCGAGACCGACGATCCGAAAGCGTTCTGGAGCAGTCCCTCAACCAGTTGCAGAACTCGAAATTCGAGGGAATGTAGACTCGGATTTGGATGTTTCTGATGTGCCAAATGCCCAAGCTGCCAATCTTGCCGATCGAAGCCACCGCGCTGTTGTGACTGGTGAACTAAAGGCAATGCTGCCAGCAGAAGGGCTGCTGGCAGGTGAAGATTTTAGCGATTTCGAGGAAGATGACGAGGATGAGGATGAAGACGATTTAGATGACGACTTCGACGAAGATATAGAGGATGAAGACTCTCTATTTGAAGGCAGTCTCTTGGGTTCACTATCGTCGGCCGAGTCGATAGAGCTTCGGGGTACAGGACTGATTCAAGTTTTGCCTTTAAGCGAAGCATCTCTGCCCAAAATTTGTTATTTGGTGGTCGATCGGGCAGCAGAGTTAATCACCAGACCTCTAAAAGCTTTTGGCGAACTGGGTCAAATTCCGGCGGCGGAAATTCGCGAGAAAACCCTAGCAGTGTTTGACAATCACCGAGTGGCGCGCCGATTTGCTACTCGCAATCAAAGGGTTTTCAAGATTCCTGACAGCAGTATGCTGCAAAAAGCAGCGCCTTATTTGCGAGCTAAGGGAATTACTCGGCTGCTGATTGAGGGTCAGGTATATTCCCTCTAAGGGATCAAATCTATTTAATATTGTACGGTGTCGGATTCTTCTGGATTTGCCTGAAATTTAGGACGCGAGTTTTGGGAATATGAAAGGTTCCACAGCGGTTGCAGTAGCGCACCTCCGATCAGTCCTGCACTCAGGCTCAGTGCCAATACTACTCCTACGGGCATTTGTATCGATTGAAAAAAGATAAAGTTTAAGGATACTGGGGCGGCGTTCTGCACTGAGATAATGCCGATCGCGCTTACTAAAATTGCTACTAAAAAACTAATGGCGAGCAGAGGAATTGTTTTCATAAACGGGTTGACAGGCTAATAATTTAACTTGTATACTTGTTTTATAATTGAAATCTGTGTAAAATTTTTATTTGTGCAAACACCCGATTATATAATAATTTACAATAAGATTAGGGGAAAAGTCAAGTAGATGCGGAAAAAATAGAGAATTTTTTTAAATTAATTAAAAATTTAACAAACATAAATAAATTTACACTTCCCAAACTTAAACAAATCCCAGTGTATTGCAAATATATAACTGGTCCAGCAGTATCGATGATTAATGTTCAGAGGCTTTGCCAGAGTTATCAAAAATACGTAAGGTGCGCTTCGGCGCACCTCACAATCCCAAGCGCTAGGGGAAAAACCCCCCGTTAGAATAGCTAGAAATTTAAACAGGTTCTAACTGGGAAATTACCTTTTCCATGTGTTGGGCAACTTGGCTTTCTTTTTCCACAGAATTTGTTTCCATGTAAACGCGCATCAAGGGTTCGGTTCCCGAAGGCCGCAGCAGTACCCAGCCACCGTCTTCAAGATAAAGTTTAATCCCGTCTTTGCGGCCGATTTCCTTAACGCCGATCCCTGCTACTTCTGTGGGGGGATTCTTGGTAAAAGATTCCAAAACGGCTGCTTTGTGGGCTTCTTCTAGGTGCAAGTCCAAACGTTTGTTGTACAGGGGGCCGTTGGCTTCTTTAATGGCTTCTTCTACTAGCTGAGAAAGCGGTTTGCCTTCATAGGCGATCGCCTCAGCAACTAGCATATCAGCCAAAATCCCGTCTTTTTCGGGAATGTGACCCAAAACGCTCAAACCGCCAGATTCTTCGCCACCGATGAGCACCGCAGTTTCCCGCATTTTTTCGCCGATGTATTTAAAACCGACTGCGGTTTCGTAGATTGTTAAACCGTACTTGGCGGCCAAATTGTCCAGCAAGTGGGTAGTTGCGACTGTACGGACGATCGCCCCAGTCAAGCCTTTATTCTTCACCAAGTGACGCGCCAGCAGCAACAGCACAGTATTTGGAGTCAAGACATTTCCCAACTCGTCAACAATACCAAAACGATCGCTGTCGCCATCCGTAGCTAAACCCAAATCCGCCGAATCCTTCTTAACAGCTTCCACCAACTCGACTAACTGTTCGCCCTTGGGTTCGGGCATTCCGCCACCAAACAGCACGTCGCGGTAGGTATGAAAACTTTCGACATCGCAGCCGCAGTGTTCCAAAACGCCGTCGAGATAGCCGCGAGAAGTCGAGTAGAGAGCGTCGTACTTTACCTTCAACTTAGCAGAGCGAATCCGCTCCACATCGATCAAAGTATAAAGAAACTTCAGATATTCGGGTTTCGGGTCAAAAGTCGAGATTTTATCGTTGTGGCTGCCTTTGGCTGGGGCATCAGAAGCACCAGCAATATTTGCCACAATTGTATCGGTAATTTCCGGGGTAGCCGGGCCCGCGTAGTCGGGGATGTATTTGATGCCGCAGTAAGGTGCGGGATTGTGCGAAGCCGTGAACATCAGAGCTCCTGCAGAGTTGAGATGCTTGGCGCTGTAGGCGATGACTGGTGTGGGGCAATCTCGATCGACCACTTTCACCGTCCATCCCAAATCTGCCAATACTTCCGCCGAAGTGCGGGCGAACTCGTCTGCCAGAAAGCGGGTATCGTAGGAGACTAGAACTGGGCGGTCTTTTGTGTAAGCGGTTTCTAAGTAACTGGCGATCGCCCGGGTGACTTTTCGCACGTTGGCAAAAGTAAAGTCATGGGCAATCAGTCCCCGCCACCCATCGGTTCCGAACTTAATTTCAGTTGAATTGCTGCTAGCGCTCATTTTATCCACTTCCTCTCGTCCTACTAATCCTACCTGAAGCCATAGCCTTAAAGACGTACTGGCCCTGCTGTTTGTGAGGATTGATCGCCGGTGGGGCCCGCATCAACCTAATCCTCTCATTGTCGGGACAGGCTTTCGCCTCCGGTAGAGGACTCGAACCCGCCGGATTTGGCAAAATGTGCCCGCTACGGGGCGAGTCACTCGCTAATTCCGGTTTTGAAGAGTAGGTGGTCGATCGAATCGACGACGATCAATTGCGCGCGATTCCCTACGGGATAGCTTCGCTTTAGGAGGAAGCTAAACAACTGATCACAAAAAACTGGCTTGGCAATAGCCTTAACGAAATGCACATAAATCTCATCCTAATCTTAAATTTAATTTTTTATTTAGAAAAGCCGATCGTTAAATTTGTTAGGGTTTCCTAACAATCGCCACACTCAAAATACATTTCTAATTCAGCTATAGAAATAAATTAACCAAAGTCATCGCTAGATCGTGCTGTAGCCTAGCTTCTTTAAGAGATTAAGGCGCTCAACCAAAGCGCTCCAAAAGAAAGATCAAGTATTTCAAGCAGCAGTTTTTTAGAGGCAGATTTGACTTTAACTATCAGATTTTAAAACAAATTAAATTTATTTCCCGTCCTCTTTATAGGTCAAAAAAATAAATAACTGTCGCGATCACAGGGTGATGGTGATCGAGCGCACAATCAATAATGTTATTAACGTGCAGTTTATAAAAGATGCAGGCAGTCGAGCCAAATGGCTTATAGCTTTAAGCGTAATGGCTGATGACTGTCAGCGTACAAATGCAGAAAATTGTAGTTAACAACGTTAAAAATTAGGGGAATCGATCGGGTGCGACTTAATAAAAAAACGAGGTTTATCATGACGGGTATTTCACAAATATCTTTAAAATCTTTACCAGCAGCCGACCAACTTCAACAGGGCGCAAGTCAGGCGTCCCAATGTATTACCGGACTGGACACTGACCAACTCCCAAAAGCTAAATGTGTCAGCGTTTCTTCCTTCGCAGTTAGCTGGGCAAAAAAATATTACAGTACAGTGGCGACAAGAGAGAACCAAGCGCCACGCCAAATTCTCCCAAGCCTAGATTTAACTAATTTTGAGGGCAATAGAGCCCCAATAGTTGACAAATTGACAGATACCCTGAAATTAGCCAGCGAGATAGCTTGGAGTAGAGTAGAAGCTCTTTTAGAGACACAAATAGAGCGGCACGCGATCGATCCAAGTTTAATTAATTCTTTAGAAATTGCCGCCGATTCTCGCACCTTATATCGGAAAGCCATAGACGCTTATGCGGATAGAGAACCTGTTTTCCGCTTGTCAGTGCTGGTGGGAAAAGATATTATCAAAGTGAGGCGAAAATACTCAAAGACAGATCCTTTAGTGCTGGGATTTGTGACAATGGAGTTTCAATACACTAGCAAAATCTTGTTAGGATGTCTTTCGGAATCAGAGAGAGCGGAATTTGCGCCCTACTTAAAAGTTGTAGACGACTATCTGCACATTCCCTACGGAGAGATTAACGAGGCGGCGGCGAATCAGCCCCCGAATTCAAGAGCTCTATTAGCCGTTCAGCATTTGTTGCAGCACACGACTCAGATTGCTAGTGCAGTGTACGATCGAGCTAGTGCCCAGCATCAAGGATACCGCAGCAGCAGCGGGTATTTGAGCGATCGCGAGGTAAAAATTTCTGGTATCCGAGATGTCGAGATTTTTCAAAGCTATTTGTGCTGGTGCGTTTTGGAAGGTAGCATTCACCCGGTACAGCAAGAATTGTTTCCAATTTGTGTGATGTTGTACCCGAAACTTCATGTAAGTTGGGAGTTAGTGCAGGATATGCTACTGATTTTGTTTTGGGAAATATGTGAGCGGCTTCCTGCTGAAGATTTAACGGTATTTGTACCTTACTTGCGTACTTTGACAGAGATGTTTTCCAGGGATGTGTTTGATAATTAGGTAATTGCTAATTGGTAATTGCTTCAAAATTTACCAGTTGCCTATTTAAAACTAAAAGCTGCGACTGCCAAACATCCCCAACCCACAATAAAAGCAACTCCCCCCAGCGGCGTAATTGCACCCAGCCATTTGATGTCGCTCAAACTCAGGGCGTACAAACTGCCTGAAAAGATGATTGTGCCGGCAATAAAAGCCCATCCAGCCACTGCAAAAAAGGTTTGAGACTCTTGGGCGCGGCTCAAGAGTAAAGCGACGAGTAATAGAGCCAGGGCATGGTACATTTGATATCGGGCGCCGGTCTCAAAAATTGTTAAAGCTCGATCGCTCAATTGATTTTTCAAAGCGTGGGAGGCGAAAGCACCGCCTGCAACGGATAAACCTCCGAATAAGGCTCCGACTGCTATAAAAATACGAATTAAAATTAGCGTTGACATAATATTTATTGAATTGGGAAGAAGGAAGAAGGAAGAAGGAAGAGGGAAGAAGGAAGAAGGAAGAGGGAAAACATCTAATTGTTGATATCGAATGTGCGCGGTGCGTGCCGTATTTGTCGTTACGAGCCTTCGCGAAGCAATCGCATAAGTAGTTAAGCAAAATTAATTACATAATTATCTCCAAACTCTTTAAGAATTTTTTCTACAGATGAAACAAGAGATTGCCAGCTAGAGTAGGCATCTATTTCGAGCCATGTATATTTTATAAACCGCCACAAAATCTCAATTAAATTCAATTCAGGTGAATAAGTCGGTAATTCAAATATAGTTAGACCGCGTTCTTTCCATTCTTCAAGTTTATCAAAAATGGCACTGCTAGTATGAATAGAAGCTTGATCTACCACAATAAACGTTGGCCGCTCCACTACAGCAAAAAAAGTATCTATACAGGCTATGATTACAGAGCGAATTAATAGTCTGCTCTGAAACATAAGCGTGAAGAATATTTTGTCGATTCATAATTTCCAAGACATTTAAGCGCTTAGTTCTACGACTATCAATTGATAAATATTCGCCAATATCTTGCCATCCATAAGGAACACAAGGGATGCCACAAAACCCGGATTCATCCAAATAGTATAAATCAATTTTTCCCTCATCTTCTAGTTTTTTTAATTCTGACAGTTGTTCTTTTTTTTCCTTATATTCTATGGGGTCTGGCTTGCCGCCAACACCTCGACGCATCCTATGCCAACTCATATTTTTTTTTTAATTATTCTCTTAATTGTTTCCGTACTTGTATTAATACACCATTCTTTTTTAATTTTTTGTACTACTTGCTTTAATTGTTTTGGTTGTAATTTTACCCAGTCCTTAATTTGATCTGATTGTGCAGAATTAAATATTTTTTTTCTGCCTCTACCTGGCTTATTGTATAATCCGAGCATTCCCTCATGTTCCCATCTATCTAACCAGTTATACATGGTCTTATAACTAAATTTAAAGATTTTTATCAGGTTTTCATTTTTGACATTTTGTGAAACTAAAATCAAAAAATGTGCTCTTTGACGCACTTGATGATGTCTGCTTTCGCGATAAATTCGGTTTAGCAGTTTCAACGAAAGTGGATTAATATCTCGAAGTAAAAACATATAAAACCTCTTTAAATAAAACTTGATGGTTTGAGTATATCATATTATTTGATTTGTGTAATTAATTTTGTTTGACTACTTACTAGAGATGTTCACTGACCTAACTGTGGGAAGGGAAGGTGCGCTAGGCGCACCCTAGGCTGATAAAAAATTAGCTTTTTTGCCGATATTTTTAACCTATTTCCTCACAGCTTCCAGCAAGCGAGAATAGTAAAAGCTAGTGCTAGTCATCGCTGTTCTGTTAATAACAAAACCATTGTTTTCTAGGATTTTGATAATATCAGCTTCGCGGTGCTGGTAAGCCCGGGTAGTTTTGCTGGGGCCGGGGAAAAGTTCACCAATTTTTTTGAGGGCGGTGAGTGCTAAGGTTTTGGGTGCAAAACTAAGAATTAGTCGCGATTCGGCGATCGAACTTAGGTGTGCGATCATTTCTGCAGCCTTATTTTGAGGATAGTGGATTAGCACATCCAAACAAATCACTGTGTGGAATTTGCCGGTTAAAGCTTCCAAATCTTGGGCGGCGAAGGAGATGTTGTAGAGCTTGCCGGGAACTGATGTCGATCGATCGTAAGCTTCTGCTACCATCTTTTCAGAGATATCGCTAGCGCAAACAATTGCCCCAGCGTCCGCCAGGGGAATGCTCAGAGAGCCTACACCGCAGCCAGCATCGCAGACACAAAGCCCGGGTAAATTGCCGTCAGCTTGCAGCCATTCGATGACTGTATCCACCGTTTTCTGGTGCCCGGTGCGGATGTCTAGCTGAACTTTATTGACTTTGCCCTCGCCGTAAATTCGCTGCCAGCGATCGAAGCCCGTCGAGTTAAAATACTGTCTAACTATAGTCTTGTCGTCTACCAAATTCATCGATTTGCCTGCTGCTGAGTTATTGCCAACGGTTAAATATTATAAAGCCGCAGCGGCAGTTATTGTTGACCGAAACTAATTTAGTCCGGGACCCCCGGATTTATCACTGGGCTAAGTTCTTCAATTTTCAATTCTAAAATCTAAAATCTAAAATCTAAAATCTAAAATCCATTGACACTCCCCACCCAATTAAATTGAGTTAGATTTATTGATACGGGCGATCGGAACTCGAACAATCCCGAATTGAGAAAGTAATTCAATAAAAACCGAGTTGCAGCCGATCGCACATTCGAGTGATAACTTTAATCAGCCCTAACTTTAAAAAATATGGTGCTACAAGATCATTTCCGCCCGCCGCTGTCGGTTCGCCGTCACTGGCACGCCTTTCACAACGCCTGGGCGACTTACATTGCATCCGATTTGAATGCCAAATTACCCGCAAATTACTTTGCCGAGCCCAACGTGCAGTTTGGAATTGAAATTGATGTAGCAGCTTTTGAGGAACCTCTACCGGAGTTTGATTGTCCAGAGACGGTAATTCGTTTGCCAATAGATTTCCCAAACAATTGGATGTCACCCCCAGCCCAAAGCGTGCCTTTTCTAACTGCGGCGGAAACCGTGCAAGTCAGTATTTTTAACACTGAAGCCGGCCCGGTATTAGCCGGTGCAATTGAATTAGTAAGTCCTGCCAACAAAGATCGTTCTACTCATCGCGGTGCTTTTGTTTCTAAGTGCGAGACGTATTTGCGCCAGGGAATTGGGTTGGTAATAGTTGATGTTGTGACGGGAAGGAAGGCTAATCTTCACAATGAATTGTTAGCCCGTCTGGCGGGAGGAAGCGCTTCGCCCTTCGACGCTGAACTCTATGCTACAGCTTATAGAGCGATCGAGCGAGACGGCAACCAATCCCTTGATATTTGGCAGGAAAAACTGGCTGTGGGTTGCGCGCTTCCTGCTTTACCGCTGTGGCTGCAGGGCGAGATTTGCTTGGCTGTGGAATTAAATCATATTTACGATCGAACTTGCCGAGAACACCGAATTGCTGTTAGCAGCGCTTAGCATAAGGACTATTCGTCCTCACTACGAACTCTACTGCGCGAGAAACTAATGGCATGGAAACTAAATGGAACCACTTAAAACAACCGATGCCAAGTCAATTCCTTTGTCGCCGCCTTTAAATTCCAGCGCAATAATTGAGTTGCCGATTTGCCAATAATTCCTGAAATTCCGATCGCCCTTCTCGGAGATTCAGTTGCCAGGGCGATCGCACTTTCGGCATCGCAAATTCCCCACTCCACCAAATTCTGCACTCCCGCCAACAGCGGCAGAGTTGTACCCGCCAAAGTAGCAGATTCCAGGGGCGAGTGGTAATCTAATCTTACCCAAGCTGTACCTTTTCTGACTTCAATTTGTCGGGAATCCCAAGGATAAACACCGTCAGGCAAACCCAATGGAGCCAAAGCATCGCTTACTAAAAAAACGCCTTTTTGATACCTACCAGCGCGTAGCAAAAAATCAATCATTGTCGGAGAAACGTGTTTACCGTCAGCAATTAAACCGCATTTTACCCCCGGATAAACCATCGCCGCTCCCAACAAACCCGGTTCTCGGTGGTGCAAACTCGGCATCGCATTAAAAGCGTGAGTTACCATTGAAGCTCCCCGCTCAAATGCTTGCTGTGCTTGTTCTGCCGTCGCTTGTGAGTGTCCGAGACTCACGGAAATTCCCAAACTTTGCAAATAGGAAATGACTTGGCCAGTGCTGTCTAACTCTGGGGCTAAAGTAATTATTTTGACAATATCGGCACAATCTCCTAAAACTTGCTTGACATTTTCTATAGTTAGCGGTAACAAAAACTCAACTGGGTGAGCTCCTCGCTTCTGGGGGTTGAGAAAAGGGCCTTCGAGGTGAACACCGATAATTTCGGCTGTTTTAGGTTTAATTGTTGCGGGAGCAGCGGTTTGTACAGTGCGGATATAATTAGCTATAGTCGAGAGCGAACGCCTAAACTTATCCAGCGAAGTTGTCACCAAAGTCGGCAAAAAAGCATCGACTCCCTGATTCCACAAAAATTGACAAATCTTCGGCAAAATTTCAATATTCTCGTTTTCTAAATCGGGAAAAGCAAAACCGAGTGCCCCGTTAATCTGCAAGTCAACACCGCCTAGAGAAAGCCAATCGCCTCCTACATCAAGCACTTGCAAATGGGGAGGACAAATCCGTTTAAATACGGCGTCCATTGGCCAAACTTCTTGAATGATGCCCGTTTCGTCAACAGCAAGCATCTGCAAATCCTTGCAACCGGGGAGGCGAACATTGAGAATATCTGTGGGGGCGGCAGTTGGGGTTGTGGCTTCAGTCATCCGATTTTAGATTTGAGATTTTAGATTTGAGATTTAATATTCGCTACGGATAAATCCGGTGGCTGTCGATGAGGAGGGGGAGCTTTTTGCTTTTTGCTGGCTCCAGGGCTGCTCAGACGGGGGCTGGTGGCAAAATTGCTTTTAAGGGTCAGTTTTGGTACAAAATATCTAAATTTGAGTTAACGCAATCATTTAAAATTAGCATTTATCTGAAATCTCAAATCTGAAAATTTTATGAATCAAGCGACAGTTGGAATTATCATGGGTAGCGATTCGGATTTGCCCACCATGAAAGATGCGATCGCAGTTTGCGAAGAATTCAGTGTTGCTTGCTCAGTGGCGATCGTTTCGGCGCACCGCACCCCTGAGCACATGGTGGAATACGCCCAAACCGCCCACCAACGAGGCTTGAAAGTCATTATCGCAGGAGCCGGGGGAGCGGCGCACCTGCCGGGTATGGTAGCATCTTTAACGCCCTTGCCAGTAATTGGCGTGCCGGTACCAAGCCGCCACCTGCAAGGGGTTGATTCGCTGTACTCGATCGTGCAAATGCCAGCCGGGATACCCGTAGCAACAGTGGGGATCGGCAACGCTAAGAATGCTGGCTTGCTGGCAGTTCAGATACTGGCAGCTCATCAGCCAGAATTGCTAGAGCGAGTTTTGCATTACCGCAAAACTTTGTCCGAATCTGTACTGAAAAAACAAAATCAACTAGAAGAGCTAGGCTATCATAACTATCTCAATCTCAACAAATAATCCATAAACTTTTGTAGTAAGATTGGAAAGTTTTCCGAATATTGCTGAGCTTACTAGCCGTAAAGAGGGTAAAAGTGATTAAAATGACTGTCGGAAAGAAAAAGTCGAAACAAGTCAGGCGGGAGGCTTTAAATTTGCCAGCAGCTAAATTTTTTACGAAAGTCAACAGGTTGAAGAAGTTAACACGGGCGATCGCCCGCCTCACTCCAAGTTGGCAAGCCTGCATACCTTTAGCTGCAATCATCTTCTTGGTGTGGGGATATGCCGCGGTAGCCCAAACAGCTCCCGCGCCAACCACCGAGGAACAATTAGCAAGCCTTAAGGTGGGGCTGGATACGATGTGGGTCATGGTGGCGGGGATGCTCGTGTTCTTTATGAACGCCGGTTTCGGTATGTTGGAAACCGGTTTTTGCCGTCAGAAAAATGCGGTTAACGTGTTGTCCAAAAACTTGATTGTTTTTGCGCTTGCTACGATCGCATATTGGGCGATCGGCTTTGGCTTAATGTTCAGCGACGGCAACGGTTTTATCGGCAGCAGCGGCGGATTTTTCCTGTGGAACGTAGCTGACAACAGCCCCGCCACAGGAGACGCTTATCAAGGCATTTTCGACTCGCTTAACTGGACGGGAGTGCCCCTCAACGCTAAATTCTTTTTCCAATTAGTTTTTGCGGGAACTGCTGCCACGATCGTTTCTGGAGCCGTTGCAGAGCGAATTAAATTCCTTGAATTCTTAATTTTCAGCTTGCTGCTAGTAGGCATTGCTTACCCAATTACCGGACACTGGATTTGGGGCGGCGGCTGGCTGGCAGACGCAGGCTTCTACGATTTTGCCGGTTCGACAGTGATTCACTCGGTAGGCGGTTGGGCTGCTTTGATGGGAGCGGCATTTTTGGGGCCGCGGCTGGGTAAGTACCGCGACGGCGATACTGTGGCGATGCCGGGACACAATATGAGCATTGCCACCCTGGGCTGTTTGATTTTGTGGTTGGGTTGGTTCGGGTTTAATCCCGGTTCGACAATGGCAGTCGATCCAAATGCGATCGCCCACATTGCGATCACCACCAACACTGCCGGTGCCTTCGGGGGAGTTGCTGCAACGATTACAGCTTGGCTGTACCTGGGCAAACCCGACCTTTCGATGATTATCAACGGTATCCTCGCTGGCTTAGTCGGCGTAACAGCTAGCTGTGCTTGGATCAACGTGCCAAACTCTGCCATTATCGGCATAATCGCCGGCATCCTGGTAGTTTTCGCCGTAACTTTCTTCGACAACTTGAAAATTGATGACCCTGTAGGCGCAACTTCAGTTCACTTAGTCTGTGGCATCTGGGGAACTCTGGCAGTGGGTCTGTTTGCTGACGGGCCTGGAACGGGACTTTATACCGCAGGCCCCAAGGCCGGATTGCTTGTGGGCGGAGGTTTCGATCAACTCTTGCCGCAGTTGGTCGGCATTATCTCTGTAGGTGGGATGACCGTGCTGCTGAGTACGATTTTTTGGCTGGCACTCAAAGCTTTGCTGGGTATCCGCGTTTCTGCTTTAGAGGAGGCTGAAGGTTTGGATATCGGCGAACACGGGATGGAAGCTTACACGGGATTTGTGAAGGAAACGAGCTTGGACAACCGAAGTGAGACCAGCTACGGCGGTTATGGTGGGGGTTCTGGAGGAAAGACGACCAAACTGTAGAGCGTGCGAAGAGATTGACCAATTCAGCTTTCGTCTCCTAGATTAGCTATTTATCAGCTAATTCACGCCTTTATTCCGAAAAACCACAATCTGAAATAGCCGCTAACTTATGGCTGTCTATCGTTGTGCTCGCGTTTCAATCTTCGATGCGAACGCGGGCATAATTTTATTTTTAGCTTACTTTTAATGGCGTACATATAGCAGTTTTCGATTGCATGAGTCGGCGCCGATCATTGTTAATTGGTAATGGGGAAATGGGAATTGAGAAGCTGTAACTGACGAGCGTTGACAACTGGTGTATTGATTAGAGTTTACCGGCAATTGCTTTAAGTTCTTCAACGACTCGCTTATTCTTGGGATTCCTGCTGCCATCAAGGCGGGCGGAGACAACAGTGATTATTTCTCGTATATCTTTAGCTAAATCCTCGTCACAGCTAGTATTTTCGGTTTGATTTATAATCACTACCTCTGTCCCAAAGTGTTCGCACAAATTAAAAATTAGTTCAGAACCAAATCTCAGCAGTCTGTCTTTGTGAGTTAATACCAACCTTTCTACTTGATTATCTGCGATCGCCCGAATTAGATGTTGTAAACCCCGCTTACTGTAATTAACCCCAGAACCTACATCATCAATGATTTGGAATTGCCACCCCTGAGATGCACAAAACAATTCCAAAACTTGTTTTTGTCTGTCTAAATCATCTTTTTGGTTGTGACTGCTAACCCGAGCGTAAGCAATGGTTAAAGCGCCGTTGGGTTTTAAGCCGAGAAGATGAGCTAGGTCATAGCGTCTGTGACCATTAGCGGTGCGTTCGGGTATTAGCTTGCCTTCGGCTTCCCATCTTCGCAAGGTGGAAGCGCTCACACCTTTAAGTTTGGCTGCTTCAGTTATAGTTAATTTTTTCATTTTTGGATTTTAGCATCAGAAATGGGTAATTTCGGTAAGTTTTAGATATATTTTTGTCCGGGTCTGCTGGTTGGACAAATCCGATTGCGGTGCCAGAAAGTATGGTAGGCAGATTTTTTATGGTAAAGTAGTGCGAAAAAGCAAAGTTCTGCATCGCCGTCGCGCCCAATACAGCACAGTGCTTGATTCTTACAAGAATTGAGGCTTTAATTGAGCGGTAAAATTTGATGCAGCAATCAGTGCAAATTATTCGGTGTGAAGCCTGCAAATAGCTTGAGTTTATGGAGAAGTTTGGAGGAGGTAGCAGAAGTAGAACTCATAAATCTCTCTTAGGGATGGAAGTTAGCCGATCAAAAACTGTTCCGGTTTGGGCTTTGCTATCTGTGGTGACTAACGGGGTACTGATAGTTACAGTCGCTCAACTACTGCTGCGGGGAAACAACTTGACAGAAAGCTTCCAGGCGAATGATGCGGTGACGGCAGAAGCGGCCCAGGAACAAATTGGCCAACCGGCGATCTCTGCAAAGGCAGTGCTAGACGTGCCGGTTCCCGGGCCGCGACATAAATGGACTTACCAGCAGTGGGTGACGCAGTTGGGTCGCGAAGCTGAGGCGGCGGCGGCGAATCGACCCTCAAGACTAAGTGTTTTGGCTGGGGATTCTCTCAGTATGTGGTTTCCGACCAAGCTGTTACCAGTCGATCGAATTTGGCTCAATCAAGGGATTTCGGGGGAGACTTCCCTGGGTTTGCTGAAGCGGTTGCAGTTGTTCGATAGAACTGCCCCGGATACGGTGTTTGTGATGATTGGGATTAACGATTTGTTGCGGGGGGCCAGCGACGAAGGGATTTTGGACAACCAGCGACAGATTATTCGTGATTTGCGGTGGGCTCACCCCAAAGCACAAGTTGTGGTTCAGTCGATTTTGCCCCACAGCGGGGAACAAGCTACTTGGGAAAATCGCGATCGGCTGTTGGCGATTCCTAACAGTCGGATTAGGGCAATAAATCGACGGCTGAAAGAAATTGCTAGTTCGGAAAATGTTTTGTATCTGGATTTGCACCCACTGTTTTCGGATGCTGACGGCAATTTGCCAACTGAACTCAGCACAGACGGCTTGCACCTTAACGATCAAGGTTATCTGGTTTGGCGATCGGCCCTACAACTATTCGATCAGATGCAGTTGAAAAATGAGTCATGAGTCATTAGTTATGAGTCATTAGTTATGAGTCATTAGTTAGAAAGATCCACGATAAAGTAACATTCTCCCCAACTCTCCCCCTCTCCTCCTCCCACTCTCCCCAACTCAAAACTCCCGCCCTATCCTCAACTCCCCCTCTCCGATTACTCTGTTGTCACTGGCTATGTCAAGTAGCGAGTGATACATTAAGAAATATGATAGTTAGCTATTTAGTATAGGGTGATACAGAATAACTGTTTGTACAAATGGTGGAATCCAAAAGGCACAGACCATTGGATTGATAGTTGACAAATTTAGATGGGTCCGGCTATAAGAAGTCGGGAGGTTGAGGATTGGGGAATTATCTATTGAAGATTTGTTCCGCTAAAACACGGACTTAAAACCAAATAACTATTGCATCTAAAATCCTCGCATCTAAAATCGGCTGGGTCTTCCCGGAAAATTGCTGAGTATGAGAAGGTACAACTAACGTGATCAAAAAAAGTTTAATGATCGGCATCATCGCGCTGTGGCTGTTAAGCGTGCCGCTAACGGACAATGCCTTAGCTCAAGATGCTGCTGGTACTGCTGCTGCTGTGGTGGCGAATCCGATCGACACCGGCGATACCGCCTGGATGTTGGTGTCATCAGCACTGGTATTGCTGATGACACCAGGGCTGGCGTTTTTCTACGGGGGACTGGTGCGATCGCGCAACGTCCTCAACACCATGATGATGAGCTTAATCATGATGGGACTGATCGGCGTCACCTGGACGCTGTGGGGTTATAGTTTGGCTTTTAACGTTTCCACTCCAGTATCCGAAGGGTTTGGTAAAGGGATCGAAAGCTTCATCGGCGGCTTCGACTGGATGTTCTTGAAGAAGGTCACGGCGGACACACCAGATCCGATCGGCTACGCACCGACAATACCCCACCAAGTCTTCATGGTTTACCAGATGATGTTCGCCATCATCACTCCAGCCTTGATTTCCGGGGCGATCGTCGAACGGGTAACATTTAAAACCTATTTCTGGTTCGTGCTGGTGTGGTCTACCTTCATCTACTCTCCTTTAGCTCACTGGGTTTGGGGTAGAGGCTGGCTGGAGGCGATCGGAGCTTTAGACTTTGCCGGCGGCACAGTCGTACACATCAGTTGCGGTGTTTCTGCGGTTGTCGCTGCTTGGGTAATCGGGCCCCGCAAAGACCACTTGAAGAAGCCCCACACCCCCCACAACGTACCCTACGTTTTGTTGGGAATTGCGCTGCTGTGGTTCGGCTGGTTTGGCTTCAACGGTGGTAGTGCTTTTGGATCTGGTTCTTTAGCAACAGTGGCTTTTGTCACAACGATGATTTCAACAGCAGCCGGCGGTTTAACTTGGACAATTGTCGAATGGGTGCTCAGAGGCAAACCGACAGCAGTGGGAATTGCTAGCGGTTTCCTCGCGGGATTGGTGGGCATCACACCTGCGGCTGGATTCGTGCTGCCAGTGGGAGCGCTTTTGATCGGATCGATCACTTCGGTTTGTTGCTTCTTTGCCATTAGCTGGCGCGCTAAGCTGGGATTTGACGACTCTTTGGATACCTTCCCGCTTCACGGCGTCGGCGGAACTGTGGGCGTGATTCTGACTGGTGTGTTTGCGACTAAAGCGGTGAACGCTGCCGGAAATGATGGGCTGTTTGCCGGGAATCCAGGGCAAATCGGCACTCAGTTGATAGGCGTTCTAGCTACTTACGTATTTGCGGGTGTCGGCACTTTTGTGATCCTGAAAATTTTGGAACAGTTTATGGAATTGCGAGTGCCATCATCTGCTGAAGACAAAGGTTTGGATATTGACCTGCACGGGGAAGAAGCTTACGGTGAGGATTTTGCCGGCGGTTTCAGTTCGTTTGAATCCAGTTCTCCTTTTGCGCCGAAGAAGATTTGAAGCTGATTATTTGAATAAGTTCGATCGTGCAGAGACTCAGCTATCTGGGTCTCTCTGCTTTTTTTAAGTTTTTTTTTTAACGAACCGCGAAGGCGCGAAGGAAAGTGTCTCATTCTTCTTTCTTCTTTCTTCGTGTCCTTCGCGTCTTCGCGGTTCATTGCTTCTTCCGTCTTTTGGCGCTTTTTTTTGAGCTTTTTTTAACGAACCGCGAAGACGCAAAGAGCGCGAAGGAAGAGGAAGAAGGGTTAAGATGAGAGAATTATGCGTTTGATGCCTTCTTTGAGGATCGGAACGTTGAAGTTGATCAGAAGGCCTAGGGTGTTTTTGGTCATTTTAAGATAGGAGATAACTTGGGCTTCATGGATGGGAGCTAGCTTTTCGACAGCTTTTAATTCGACAATGAGGATATCGCCAACCAGAAAGTCTAATTGACCTTCGCCAACTGGATAACCTTTGTAGGTGATTGCTACAGGCTTTTTAGGGTGACAAGCTATCCCCCGCATCCGAAATTCAACTTCTAAGGATTCCTGATACACTGATTCTAAAAATCCTGGCCCCAAAAGCCGATGCACCTCAATAGCCGCCCCAATCACTCTATAAGCCAACTGTTCTAGCTGTTCGCCCAATTGTCTCATTCTTCTTTCTTCTTCCTACCCTTCGGGAACGGCTTCGCCGAACGCGTCCTTCGCGTCTTCGCGGTTCATTCCTTCTTCCCTCTCATGTGTCGATCGTATAAATAGCATATCCCCTCTTCGCTACTGAGCCAATAAGCCCGATCGCACCCCCGGCATTCTAAAATCAAAGGTAATTAACCTAGATTTCAAATCGATACCGCATGGATACTAAAGCTTTTAAACGATCGCTCCAACAGTCTGAAAACTACCACCGCAAGGGTTTCGGACACGAAGCTGAGGTAGCTGGGGTAATGCAGACGGCTTATCAAAGCAGTCTGATCCAGCAAATTCGCGACAATAATTACAGACTGGAACGCGGCGCAGTTACGATCCGGCTGGCTCAGGCTTTTGGCTTTTGCTGGGGGGTGGAACGCGCTGTAGCTATTGCTTACGAGACTCGCCAGCATTTCCCAACCGAACGGATTTGGATTACTAATGAGATTATTCATAATCCGTCTGTCAATCAGCATTTGCGGGATATGGAAGTTGGTTTTATTGCTGTTGAGAATGGGCAGAAAAATTTTTCTGTTGTCGATAGTGGCGATGTGGTAATTTTACCTGCTTTTGGAGCGAGTGTTCAAGAAATGCAGTTGCTCAATGATAAGGGTTGCAAGATTGTTGATACTACTTGTCCTTGGGTTTCTAAGGTTTGGAATACTGTTGAAAAGCACAAAAAGAAGGATTATACTTCGATTATTCACGGTCAGTACAAGCATGAGGAAACTGTGGCAACGAGTTCTTTTGCTGATAAGTATTTGATTGTGTTGAATTGGCAAGAAGCTAAATATGTCAGCAATTATATCTTGCATGGGGGCGATCGCGCTGAGTTTCTTGCTAAGTTTAGTAAGGCTTGTTCTGCTGGCTTTGACCCGGATCGGGATTTAGAAATGGTGGGGATTGCCAACCAAACTACTATGCTCAAAACTGAGACAGAGAATATTGGCAAGTTGTTTGAAAAAACAATGATGCGAAAGTTCGGGCCGGAGAATTTGAGCGAGCATTTTCTGAGTTTTAATACTATCTGCGATGCGACTCAGGAACGGCAAGATGCTATGTTGAGTTTGGTTGAGGAAAAGTTGGATTTGATGCTGGTGATTGGGGGTTTTAATTCTTCTAATACTACGCATTTGCAGGAAATTGCGATCGACAAAACTGTTCCTTCTTATCACATTGATTGTGCGGAGCGCATTTTACCGGGAAATCGGATCGAACACAAGCCTTTGGGGGGAGATTTGATCGTAACTGAAGGTTGGCTACCGGATGGTAAAATTGTAGTGGGCGTGACTTCGGGTGCTTCTACGCCGGATAAGGTTGTTGAAGATGCGATCGATCGCATTTTCGCGATGAAAGCAGCGGCGGCGATTGTCTAATTATATTGTTTCGGCACTGCACTCGGAATCATAATTTTCTCAGTGCAGGGCGAGTCTCTCTTTGCGAGTGCGATCGAGCGTCTCGATCGCAAAAAGATATAATTCTGATGTTAAACTAATTTCAACACATTAATTCTCCCCAATTACCCGATCGCTCGCATTTCTGATTTCTGATAATATTCACCCGCGTCATCCCCTCTGTGAATTTCTCCCTGCCTACAACCGATTATTTGTTTAATAAAATATTAAAAATTCGCCCTTTTTTTTTGGGTAAAAAGCTTGACTTGGCTATTTTGATAATGTATTATTTAATAATGGGAATAGTGGCAAAATTGAAATTTATGTCACCACTCCCATTATTTAAAATATACCCCAAAAATCAACTTTAGTCAATAGGTAAAAACTCTTTTCTTTGCGCCGCAATTTGAAACTGCCCAAGAAACACGAACGATACAAAACTCGATACAAAAAAAGGCGAATTAAGCTTTGCAGGCTATCCGAGATTGTCTGGTGTCTGCCTGAATCACAAAACCCAAGAGATCGATTGATTGCATCTGTGACTTAAGGGGGATGCGAGGAGGAGCTAGGCTAAACTAGGAACAAGATCGATCGCACATTTAAGCCTAAAATTTATTTATAGGCTTTAGTCGCCGTCTTTGACCGCACCAAAAATTCGGGTAGTCTTAATCCAGCTAAAATAAAAGAAAAAGCAGGACTCGCGTGCCGAGTATTTCATGAAACAATCGCTGACTCGCCAAATCACCGCAGGTATCGGAATGGCCGTGGCGCTGCTAATTTTAAATGCGGCAACTTCCTACCGCAATACTCTTAAGTTAGTCGAAAACGAACGCTGGGTGAGCCACACTCACAAAGTTTTAACCGAACTCGAAGCCACGCTTTCCACCTTAAAAGATGCTGAAACCGGACAGCGCGGTTATTTACTGACAGGAGAAGAACGTTATTTAGAACCGTATCACAGCGCGATCGCCCGCATCAACCAACAAGTAGTTGGATTGCAGCAGTTAACCGCTGACAATAATCGGCACCAACAGCGCATTCGCGACTTGAAAATTGCGATCGACTCTAAATTAGCCGAACTTGAAGGAAGCATCAATCTGCGACGCCAACAAAACTTAGAAGCAGCCCTGCGGGAAGTAAAATCTGGTAG
This sequence comes from Microcoleus sp. K1-B1, assembly GCF_036704705.1. Taxonomy (NCBI): domain Bacteria; kingdom Bacillati; phylum Cyanobacteriota; class Cyanophyceae; order Oscillatoriales; family Microcoleaceae; genus Microcoleus; species Microcoleus sp. K1-B1. The sequence continues at coordinate 25,037 of NZ_JAUBSH010000034.1, forward strand.
GGGAAAGCAAATCATGCGCGGCATTCGGCAACAGATAGCCGCCATGACTGCGGAAGAAACTCAGCTATTGCAGCAGCGCGCCCGACAATCTCAAACGAGCGCTACTTTGACAATCCTGACTTTTACCGTTGCTGCTTTAGTAAATTTCCTGTTGATGGTAGTGGTTTACTATTTGGTGAAGCGCGATCAAACTTTGCGCGACAATGCCGAAATCAAGCAAAATCAACTCTTAGAACAGCTAGAACACGATCGCCACTCCCTACAATTAACCGAAGAACGTTTCCGCCTCGCCATTCTCAACGCACCGCTGCCAATTATGCTGCACGCTGAAAACGGACAAGTTTTGCAAATTAACTGCGCTTGGACTGAACTCTCAGGCTACGAATACTCAGAAATTTCCACAATTGAAGATTGGACAGAAAAAGCTTACCACAGCCGCAAGTCGCTAGTGCAAGCAGATATCGATCGGCTGCACCAATTAAACGGGCGCATTTCTGAAGGCGAATATATGATTGCCACAGCCAGTGGCGAAAGTCGAATTTGGGAGTTTTATTCCGCACCTCTAGGCAAGCTTTCCGACGGCAGAAGTTTAGTAATTAGTACCGCCATTGACATAACTGCACGCAAACAAGCAGAAGCGGAAATTCGGATGCTCAACGCTACCTTAGAAAGGCGCGTGGAACTCCGCACCAATCAACTTCAAGCAGCTAACGAAGAATTAGAAGCTTTCGCCTATACCGTTGCTCACGATTTGCGTGCTCCTCTGCGGGGAATGCAGGGATTAGCTGAAGCTTTATTAGAAGATTACCGTGACATCCTCGACGAACTTGGTCAAGAATACGCCCAGCAAATTGTTAATTCGGGGCAACAACTAGAAGAATTAATCCAAGATTTGCTAGCTTACAGCCGCCTCAGCCGCACTGATTTATCGCTGCAAGTTTTAGACTTAGAATCAGTTGTGGCCGAGGCAATTGCTATGGTAAAAGCTGACGCTAAATCCAGGCACGCTCAAATCAGTGTTCAATCACCCTTGCCTGCGGTAATTGCCCACCGCGTTACTTTAGTTCAAGTAATCGCCAATCTGCTCACCAATGCTATAAAATTTGTGGAAGGCGCACCACCCCAAGTGCATATATGGGCCGAGGAACTTGAGCTGCCTCAAGAGGGAGAGACAGACAGGGATCTAGCGGGAGAATTGGAAAGGCAAACTGTGGGACAGTGGGAACATTCCCAATTACTTATGGCCAGCCCTCTATTGCCAGTCGGCCTCATCCGTCTTTGGGTAGAAGACAACGGCATCGGTATTGCTGCGGAACATCAAAAACGCATTTTTCGGGTTTTTGAACGGCTGCACGGTATCGAATCTTACCCCGGAACTGGTATAGGATTAGCTATTGTAAAAAAAGGAGTCGATCGCATGGGCGGTCAAGTTGGAGTGGAATCTCAATTAGGACAAGGCAGTCGATTTTGGATACAACTGAGGAAGCATGACCCAAACGCAGACGATTTTGTTGGTGGAAGATAACCCCGTTGATATTTTGTTGATGCAGCGGGCATTTCGCAATGAGACTTTTGCTAATACTTCGCTGCAAATTGTCCGAGATGGAGATGCAGCGGTTTTTTATTTAAATGGGGACGGAGAATACAGCGATCGCGATCGCTATCCTTTACCTGCGATAATTTTACTAGATTTGAAATTGCCCAGACGATCCGGCCACGAAGTTCTGGTTTGGCTGAGGCAGCAGCCGGAACTAAAACGCTTGCCGGTGGTTATGCTTACTTCTTCTCGGCAAACATTTGATGTCAAGCGCGCTTACGATTTAGGGGTGAATTCTTATTTGGTTAAACCAGTCGGGTTTGCTTCTTTATTGGAAATGATGCAGAGTTTTAGCGAGTATTGGCTTAACTATACCGAACTGCCGGAACCTAGAGAGTTTTCTGGTTTGTAGTAGCGTTTTTCCGGTTTTTATTGCTTGTTTCCTCGTTACGATACTCTTTCTGGTAACGAGGAAATTAAGTTTCTAGTGAGGAAGCCCGTCCTCTATCTTAAATGGGCAACCTCCAACATTTTTATTATGAGTGATTAAGTGGCTCTCTCGCCAACAGCCAAATTATCAATTGTTAAAGTGGTACACATTCTAGTAATTGACGACAACCCAACGGATAGGCTGCTCGTCAAACGCGAATTAGAGCGGCAATTCTCGCCATTGCAAATAACGGAAATTTCTGACGATAGATTATTCGGGGAAGCACTGAAACGAGGGGGATTCCATCTGGTAATTACCGATTACCAGCTACGCTGGACGAACGGTTTGGATGTCCTTAAAACTATTAAAGTCAGTTATCCAGAATGCCCGATTGTAATGTTTACGAATACTGGCAATGAAGAAATTGCTGTAGAGGCGATGAAATCAGGCTTGGACGACTACATTATCAAGTCGCCGAAGCACTATGTCCGCCTTTGCGTTGCGGTTCGGGCAGTGCTCGATCGAGTTGCCGCCTGGGAACGAGTTTCCCGACTAGAAAATCAACTTCATTCTCTGCTAGAACACTTAAATGTCGGAGTTTTTCGAGCGACTTCCGAGGGGCAGCTTTTGGAAAGCAATCAAGCTTTTTTGCGCTTGTTTGATGCCAGCAATTTAGCCGATGTCCAAGGGATTTATCTCCAGCAATTATTTGTGCAACCTCTAGATTCACGGGAGTCTCGGTCTCACAATCTCGAAATTACATTTCCTTTGCCAGACGGTCGAGTAAAATGGATTCGGTTTACTCAATATCTCTACAGGGCAGAAGGTGAAAGTACCATTGAGGGATTGGTTGAAGATATTACTGAACTCAAGGTGGCTGAACTTGCTTTGCGGGAATTTAATGAAACTTTGGAAGAGCGCGTGAGAGAGCGTACTGCTGAGTTAGAAGAAGTTAACGCACAGCTCGAATCGTTTACATATTCAGTTTCGCACGACTTGCGCGCTCCTCTGCGGGGAATTTTGTTTTTTGCTGAAATGTTGCTTAAAGATAAAGCCAGCGAGTTGGATGCTACTGCACAGGATTACTTGTCTCGGATTAATGACGCTGCAAGTCTGATGAATACTTTAATCGAAAATTTGTTAGAGTACAGCCACCTCAGCAAAGCTAACTTCCCACTAAAAGCAGTTTCTCTTCATTTAATTGTAGGTCGATCGATCGCGCAACTAGAGGCTGAAATTGCCCAAAAACAAGCTCGGATAACGGTTGTTGAACCGCTACCTACGGTGTTGGCCCATCCTGCTACGCTGCTGCAAGTCTTGGCTAACTTGCTCTCCAATGCAATTAAGTTCGTGCAGCCTGGGATAGAGCCGCAGGTGCGAGTTTATGCAGAAGCTGAGGAGGAATATATCTATCTTTGGGTAGAAGACAACGGTATTGGTATTGCAGAAAAATTTCAAGAGAGGATTTTTGGGTTGTTCGATCGCCTGCACGGTCAAGAAGTTTATCCAGGGACGGGAATAGGGCTGGCGATAGCGAACAAAGGAGTTGATCGGATGGGGGGTGCGATCGGGCTGAAATCGACTCTGGGAACCGGTACCAGCTTCTGGGTAAAATTACGCAAGTGCGAGAGTTGAGGAAGCAAGTTCGGCAACGCACAGTGAATCGGGATTTAAAAGATGAGGTTCTAGGGAAGAGGGTTTTAACAGCAATATTCTGCTGTAGCTCAAAAAATCAATCAACCCGCTTGTTCACACCCGAAGACAGAATAAACAATTAGTATAGTAAGAGTTAAGTAATCTCTTGCACCTTTCCTGCCTGAGCTGGCTTTCTGATGTGTTTTACAATAACTTAGTTAATTAATTTGCTTCTGGGCACGCCCCTAAAAAGCTGGTTGAGGATATTACCAGCTTTAAAATATAATAAAATACAAGCAAATACAATAAATTTATTGGTAAGTCTAATTAGGCCACCAAGTACATATTTAAATTGTCGAGATTGCTCAATAACATATTGTTAGATTTAAGAATGTTTGTGCCAATACAAAAACTAAAAGGCTAATGCTGTCTATTCTGTTAATCGACGACAACCCGAACGATCGCCTGATGATCGAGCGAGAACTGAGGAAAACTTTTCCCGATTTAGAAATTAAGTCCGTTATTGATATCCAAACTCTAGAAAACACCCTGGCAGCCGGGGGTTTTGATATAGTAATTACCGACTACCAACTGCACTGGAGCGACGGATTAACTATTCTCCAAAAAGTTCACAGTCGCTACCCGAATTGTCCGGTAATTATGTGTACTGACAGCGGCAGCGAACAAGTGGCAGTCGAATCTATGAAAGCCGGCTTAAGCGATTACGTGTTCAAAGGGCGACACTTAAAGCGGCTGGCGGCGGCAGTGGGCGAAAGCTTGAAAAATCAGCAGTTGCGCGAGAACTACGCGAAAACTGTGGCGCAGTTGGCAATTTCGGAGGAAAGGCTGAGGTTGGCGATCGAAGCCTCGAAAATGGGAACTTGGGATTGGAATTTATTAAATGGGGAGATGGTTTGGTCGGAGGGACACGAACTGTTATTCGGGCTCGAAAAAGGCAGTTTTGCGGGAACTTACGAAGCGTTTTTTAGCTGCATTCACCCGGATGACCAGGCCTCGATCGCCCGGGCTGTTGCCTTTGCTTTAGAAAACAAAATAGAATACCAATACGAATTTAGAGTGATTTGGCCCGACGGCAGCTTGCATTGGATCGCGAGTAGGGGCAAGTTTTTTGATGATGATACAGGTAAATCGGTGCGATCGAGCGGCGTGGTTTGGGATATTACCGATCGCAAATTATCGGAAGCCAGGGTGCAAGAAAGCGAGGAAAACTTGCGCTTTGCTCTAGAAGCAGCTAATACGATCGCTTTTACCTGGGATGTGGCATCGGGGGAAGTCCGCCGTTCGTCCAATGCCGAAACACAGATGGGTTTGGGCCCAGATAGCACCTTTGGTACTTTTGAGCAAAAAAAGAATGCGGTGCATCCAGAAGACCGCGAAAGGTTTTTGGCAGATGTGGATGCAGCACTCACGGGCACGGGAGTTTACGAGTCGGAATACCGCAAAGTGCGACCCGACGGGTCAGTGATTTGGCTTCACGACAAAGGGCGGGTGGTTTTTGACGCATCCGGTACACCCCTTCGGCTGTTCGGGGTGGCGATCGACATTACGGATCGCAAACAATTAGAATATGATCGCTCCCGCGCGTTGGCCCGCGAGCGCTCGTATTTGCTTCGCCTGCAAAAGTTAACATCCGCGTCAGTTGCTATCAACTCCACGCTGTCGGTGGCAGAAATACTTCAGTTAGCTGCCGATAGCGCCCGCCAAATTCTGGAAGTCCACCAGGTAGCGGTTAACCTCAACCCGGCCGCCAACTGGGATGCGGGAATTAGCAAGTTTTCCATGTCAGAAAAATACGCCGCGTGGCAAGATTACTGCGAAGAGCCAGACGGTACGGGCATTTACCAACAAGTTTGCCAGCACCAACAGGCGATGCGAATGACTCAAAGCGAGTTAGAGGCTCACCCGGCCTGGCGGGGGTTCGGCAAGGCTGCGGGGAAGCACCCGCCGATGCGGGGCTGGCTGGCTGTACCGTTAACGGCTAGGGACGGCAGAAATCTGGGATTGATTCAGTTGTCGGACAAGTACGAGGGGGAGTTTGCCGAAGATGACCAAAGTATTTTAATGCAGTTGGCTCAGGCGGTGTCGGCGGCGATCGACAATGCCCGACTTTATGAGGAATCTCAGCAGGCAAATCGCATGAAAGATGAGTTTTTGGCAACTCTTTCTCATGAGTTGCGATCGCCCTTAAACGCGATTTTGGGCTGGGCGCAACTGCTGCAGCAACGCAATTTCAATCCGGCTGCTACTGGGCGGGCTTTAGAAACGATCGAGCGAAATGCTAAATTGCAAACTCAATTGATTGATGATTTGCTGGATATTTCGAGAATTATTCGCGGCAAGTTGACTTTGAATCCTGATGCGGTAAATTTGATTTCGATGGTGGAAGCAGCGGTGAATACGGTGCGGTTGGCTGCCGATGCTAAGTCGATCGATTTGCAGTTTGCAATTGTAGATGTGGGCTTGGAGACTCCTGAATTTTCCCAACTTGGGAAGGTTTCTGGCAATCCTGAATCTCAGTTAAATCCGAAATTTTGGGTATCAGGAGACCCTGGCCGCTTGCAGCAAGTGATTTGGAATTTGCTGACGAATGCGATTAAGTTTACGCCGCGCGGGGGGCGAGTTGAAATCCGGCTTTCGAGAGTTGATTCGGAGGTTGAGCTGGCTGTTACCGACACGGGAATTGGGGTTGCACCGAATTTTTTGCCTTATGTGTTTGACTCTTTCCGCCAAGCGGATGCTACGATTACTCGCAATTATAGCGGTTTGGGGCTGGGTCTGGCGATCGTCCGGCAGTTGGTAGAACTCCACGGCGGCACGGTTTGGGCCCAGAGTCCGGGACTGGATATGGGATCGACTTTTAGTTTCCGCCTCCCTGCGATGCAGGTAAATTCGATCGCGCGGGAGGAAGCGCCGGTTTTGGCTGGCGCTGGTAATTTACTGGGAGTTAAGGTTTTGCTGGTTGATGACGAGGTTGATTCGCGGGAATTTATGAGGTTTGTCTTGGCAGATTCCGGGGCCGCTGTCATGGCTGCATCGTCTGCTGCTGAGGCGTTTGAGGTGGCTTCGCAGTTTGGGCCGGATGTTTTGGTCAGCGATATCGGAATGCCGGAGGAAGATGGCTATTCGCTGCTACGAAGGCTGCGTTCTTTGAACACGCAGACAGGGAAATTTTGGGCGATCGCTCTGACGGCTTATGCTAGGGATGAAGACCGCGATCGTGCTTTTGCTGCGGGTTTCGATCGACATCTGTCTAAACCCGTGCAACCCGATGTTTTGGTAGAGACTATAGTCAAGTTGAGGCAGCAAGGGGGAACAACTTAAAAAATTTAATTAATAATTGATAATTGGTAATGGGAATTGGCAATTGTGTTTGTAGTGATCGAAAGCATCCAGGATACAAGCCCCCGGATTCATTCCGAAAGCAGACTCAGGACCCAGAAATCAAAAACCTGTATCCGATGAAACTTGCCGAACGTATTTATCTCGCGCAAGTCAATGCTTTAATTCTAAAATCTAAAATCTAAAATCTAAAATCTAAAATCGCGCAATCGATTGACGACTTTAATCCTCGTAAAACTCCCTGGTACTTGCCTTCCTCACTACCAATCTATAATGCTGATTTTACCGTACACGACCTGATTAACCCGACTGGATATCGACGGAAATCGCTCAACTGAGAAATATAAAAATTTGTATTTTTCAAACTCTTCAACTTCTGCTTGTGGGGCTTTGCTTCTAGCTCGCTGAAAATATGCAATTTCTATGCCGATTAGGTAATTGGTTTGTGTTAATATGCTAAAATATCCAACAACCACGCGGTAATAATTAGGTGGACAAACTTCAGACAGATATAGAGGCAATTTACTCTCAAATTGAGGAATTGCGCCTGGAACGCCAGCAGCTTAGTATTGCCGATGTTGTCCCAGCAGGTGATTCGCCCCAAGCGATCGCCGATGCTTATCGGCGTCACGCGAGGGAAACAGCACAAGTGTCGGCAGAAGTCAAGGGGATAGATGACGCGATCGCGGCTCTGTCTGCTCAACTGAGTCAGAAACAGCAGCAGTCGGTAAAGTTGCAAAGAATCACTCCGATAGAGCAGCAAGTTGAAGAAGGAAGATTACTAGCTCAGGGACACGCGGAACGGATTAATGAACTGGCGGCGGAACTGGCGGCGGAAGTGAAGGGACTCAAAGCTATCGCCGACCAAATTAGTCCCAGCTACTGGCAGGTTTATTACAAGCCTTTTATTACTGGTTTTAAAAGTATTTCTGTTCCCTACGTGCGATCGGACGGGGATGTTTGGACTATTGTCAATCGAGTAGTTTAAAGAGGCTGCGGGAGCAGAAATAATCAGCGCTGAAGACATTTTTTTTCCTGTCCCTATTCCTCCACCTCAACCTCGCAGCAGTTGCTTAATAGTGCCGACCAATTCTTGAGGGTGAAATGGCTTGGCGATGTAAGCGTCGGCTCCTTGTTTCATTCCCCAATAGCGATCGAACTCTTCGCTTTTGCTCGAACACATTACCACCGGCAAATTTTGGGTTTTAGGGTCGCTTTTGAGCCGACGACAGACTTCGTAGCCGTTCATCCGGGGCATCACGATATCCAGAACGACTAAATCTGGGCGGTTAGCCTTGATTTGCTCTAGAGCTTCTACGCCATCACTCGCTACCGTGACGTTGAGTCCTCTACCTTTGAGCAAGTCGGCGATCATCTCCCGCAGAGTGACGCTATCATCAACAACCATAACTGTACTCATAGAATAATCCCTACCAAGTTTCTGGGTTGAAACGTTCTCATTAACGTTTACACTAACGTTCACCTTCAAAGGTGTCTTTTCCTGATTGAGATTGCGCTCTGCTAAATGTAGTTTACCCACTTTTGCTGATTTCTCAATCATTTTCTGAGTAATTACCGCAAAATTTAAAGATCCGCGCAATCTCGGTTGACACACGAGGCTATGTCCGTTAGTCTATCATTTTCTTTCTCAAATGGTACTATTATCAAAAAATCAGGGTATAGCTTGGTTGTGCGTTTCCCGTTGAGGACGGCGGCGCTCGGCCGCCTGCATCAACATTTGTCTACTTAGGATTTTTAGTACCTAAAGCCGATAGTTTTTGGTCGTAGACCGTCTCTAAAACGACCGGGCGCTGGCGGTAGCTGTGACCGGTGTTTTTGCAGCCATTAGCAACGATTCCCAAGACGGAAGCTCCAGAAATTTTTAATTCTTCTAAAACTTTGCGAACTTGCGATCGGTCTGTTTGCCCAATTTGGACGACCATAATCGTAGCGTCTGTGTGAGCTGCGATCAAGTGGGTGTCTGCCAAGCCTGCTAGTGGCGGGGTGTCATAAATTACTAAGTCAAAAAATGCTTGAAATTGCTCCATCAGATACTGCATTTTTTTGGAAGAAAGAAGCTTGATCGGATCGGGGGGAATTTGGCCTGCGGTGAGTACAAACAAATTTTCTTGGTTCGGGGCTCGTTGAATCGCGTCGTTGAGGCTGAGATCCGTGGAGATGGCATCGCCCAGGCCACGCACGTTTTGCAGTCCTAACTTAGTGTGCAGTTGCGGGCAGCGCAAATCTGCATCTACTAACAATACTCGCTGTCCGACTGCTGCTGCTGTGGCTGCTAGGTGCAAAGCTACTGTAGATTTGCCGTCTCCGGCTACGGCTGAACCAACTAAAAGCGATCGAATTGCCGTGCCTGCACTCAGCAAGTGAATGTTCGTGTATAGCGATCGAAATGCTTCTAAAAATTGATAGTCCAAGTCGCTCAAAATACTTGGGCCATCGCTCATCGAACCACTATCTCTAGCTTCGCCCAGTTCGACTACTTCCACTTTCGAGTTTGATCGAGCCGATGTTAGTTTCCTCTGTCTGGCTGGCGGTCGGCGCTTGACTTTTTTGGTAAACGGAATCACACCGAGTATGGGCAATCTTGTGGCAATTCTCAGTGATTCTGGAGTGTGGAACACAGTATTTAGTACCTCTACCAGCAAGCCGACTGCTATGCCCAGGAGTGTGCTTAAAATTACTGCCAGCGCTAACTGTTTTTTGGTTTGTTTGACGGTAGCTGTTAGAGGGTTGCCGAATTTGTCTAGCGGAATTTCCGGAGGATTGATCAGCACCCAGGGGATTTGCTGCTGAGCTGCATCGATCCGCAAGGCTTCTCGTTTTGCCAAGAAGTCCGAAAAACTCTTAGTAACTACTTGCAGTTCCCGCTGTAAATTGTCGTATTCTCGGGTGGTAACTGAAAAGTTTCTAATTTTTTGGTTGAGAGCATTTTGCAAAGCTGTCATTTCGCGATCGCGCGCTTCAACTTCTTTGATTTGGGTCTCTAAATTTCCCATCACCACTTCTTTTGCTTGTTGAGTGGCGGTTAAAATCAGTTCTTCCCGACTTTTTCGCAGCGCTAAAACTGGCAAACTGTCTTCTCTGTACTGAGCTAATTTTAATGACAATTCCGAGTCTATTCTCTGAATTTGACCTAAGAGTCCGCCGTAAGCTTGTCCTTGGGTCATCAGCAGCCCCTGGGGATTATTTTCGTTGAGTAGTTTTTGATAGCTTTGGTAGAGGTTTCGCATCCCTTTTAGCTGAACTCTAATTTCTACTTGCTTACCCCGAATGCTTTGAACTTGTTCAGACAGAGATTTTCCCTCTATCTGAGGTTCAAACAAGTTCCTCTGCTGCCGCAGCCTTTGGACTTGCAGTTGCAGAACTTCCACTCTTTCTCGGAGCTTGGGCATCTCCGTATCTATAAATTTAATACCTTGATTAATGCCCATCAGCCGTTGCTGCAAGCTGTAATCTAGATACGCTTTAGAAATTTTATCCAATACGGTGTAAATTTTTTTTTGGTTTGAATCTTTGTAACGAACTTGTAAAATTTTTGTGCCTTGCTGTTTACCATCTTTCGTGTAGCTGATACGGTTGATCGACATTTTTGAGATCAGTTCGCTATAGTTCATTTTGGGATACCATGCTCGCAATTCCTCAATCACGGGCTGCATCATTTTGGGGCTACGCAAAATCCTAATTTGGGTTTCGTAGTCTACTAAGCTAATTCCTTCTATATTAATTCTTGCTAAGTCGGCAGCTTGGGTGTTGTTTAATTGTTTGGATAGCAAACCTTCAGCCGTGGCTGGTTCTACCAACAGGGAAAAGGAGCCTTCATACTCGACCGTTATGCTTTTAGAAGTGGCGATGATCGCTGTTCCTGCCAGGGCGCTCAAAGCAATGGTGGCTGCTGCCATGACCAGGAAGCGACGGCGCACGACGCCTAAGAGCCAGGACAAGTCTAGCTTTTCTTCTTCTCTCTCCTCTACGAAGTGATCTCTGTAGTTCTGAGCAGATAACTCCGGCAGTTTGCCATTAGATTTGGGTGTGAAGGGTTGGTAATCTTGTCTGCTATCCATATTCAGCCAGGGTATTTTTGAGGTTGATATTTTTGAGGTTGATATTTTTGAAGCGGCTAGGTCGCGGCTGGGTAATCTTATTGTTTCGTTTATTCTAGCCTTTGCCAGGAATTATCCACCTCACCCGCCGCCTTCTTACCTAAATAAAAATCGGAGAACGTTTATAAAATTTAACACTCCCGTAGCTGGCCCGACAGGTCCGATTACAGCGTTCATGCGATCGACAAAATTGACGAGACCCCTGCGAGATACGATAATCATGTCGTTGTTGCGAAGTTGAGGATTGGTTTCTTCGTTAATTCCTTGAGTTAAATTGACTTCGATCGTCCGTTTAGTAGCTGTACCGTCGTTATTGAGGCGGACTAGCTCAACTTTATCCCTTCTAGCTCTGGTATTCTCGTAGCCAAAAAATCCTCTGGAAATTAAAGCTTGATTCAATGTGGCATTAGCTGGGAGCCTCAAGGGATCGAGGGATGTTCTGAGTTCTCCTACTACATAAACGTTAATGCCGACGGGGGCAAAGTTAGTGTTCGCGAGTACGCCAGCTTCTGCAGGGTTGACGATCGTAGCTTTGGGTACGATGATCGTGTCTCCCTCCTGGAGGATGGTATCTTGGGCGCCGTCGCCGGACTCTAGGAACTGCCACAGGTTGACTGGGATAATTTGTTCGCCTCTTCTGGTGACTCGCCGCACTTGGATTTGCCGGATGTCGGCATCGGAGGTGATGCCGCCTGCTAGCTGAATGGCCCGGATGACGGTGGGGAAACCTTCGCGGCTGAGGTCGTTTGTGGTGTTGCCACCGATCACGACGTAAGCCCCAGGCCGGGTGACTTGACCAACGATGGAGATCGATCGAGGTTTTTCTGGGGGTGGCGAAAAGTTGGCTGTCGCAAATTGACGAGCTTCTGCTTGGTTGAAGTTGGCGACTGTGGGAATCACGATTGTGTCTCTGTCTTGCAAAATGATGTCTTGAGAGATGTCTCCTTCTTGCAAGAATTTCCACAGGTTGACGTTGAGCACTTGATCGGGGCCGTCTCGTTGGGGACGGCGGACGCGGATGTTGCGGATGTCGGCGACACCCGTGACGCCTTCTGCGAGTCTGATCGCTTGGGTGACGGTGGGGTACTGGACACTCGGCGTGGCTCCCGGCCCGGGAGTTAGGGTTATGATGAAGTTTCCGGGCCTGGTGACTTCTCCAATGACGCCGACGTTGAGGGGGCGGGCGGCGACGAGGCTGACTGTGACTATGGGGTCTTTGAGGACGCGGCGGTAGGCGTTGCGGATGATGTTGGTGGCTTCTACTAAGGTGCGGCCGCGGATGGAGACCAAGCCGATCAGGGGCAGGTTGACTGAACCGTCGGAAAGGACTTCGTAGCCGCGGCTGAGTTCGGGTACTTCGAGTATTTCTACTTGGATGCGATCGCCGCCGCCGAGTTTATAGCTTTCCGGCGCTCTCCTAACGGGCGCAACGTTCTGGGCTTGGTCTGCGCCTAGCGGGATGGGAAGTTGTGCCGGGGTGCTTCTGGCGTCAGCGAGGACAGTGGAAGCAAACAAGACAACACCCACAACCGACGGGGCTATCTGTCTTGGAAAATGGGTGTTAACCATACACCACCTAATTTTATTGACTATGATTTATATAAGTGTAGCCTTTTTAGTGCTGGGTAAAAAGCTCATTATTTTAAGCGATCGCCGAAAAAACGATGCTGTACTTTTGCTTGATGCCTAATTTCTGTGTTAGCGTGGTTGCGGGTTGACGACTATATTTTATATCTATATAATTTGATATTGTTGGTTATAAAGGAAAGCAATTATGACTGAACCAGTGTCTCTACCAAATATGCTGAAAGAGCTGATTTTAGGTAGTTCTTCATTGACTTTGATGCTAATTGCTATACTCGCGATGGCAACTATACTATTATTTCAATTTGCTAGCTATAAAAAAATAGGTTTGGCTTTAGAAAAAAGCTTTGCTGGTCTTTATATTTTTATCTCTCCCTTTCTGACCCAACCTCCTTTTAATTACTTGCATTTTGTTAACTTGAAAGATCCAGAAGGTGGTATATTAAAACTACTACCTTATTTTTTTTACCCATGGGTAGTATTAATTTTAATTTCAAGACTTAAAATTTTTATGAACAATTTTATAGATATTTTTGCCCAATTATTGATAATGAATACTTTTTTTTTACTTTATATATTACTTCCATTATTGTCTACATTATGGTCTATAGTTCCTGAAGAAACGCTAAGAGCAGGCCTAGCTTTTTCAGGATTTACTGCTTTCGGCTTTTACATTGCAGCGCAATATAAATGGGAGGATTTATCTCGTTTTTGGCGGTGGGGATACACGGCAATCGGTTTGGCAAGTTTTGTAATGAAACCCCCTGGCTCAGGAGATTTTGTCGGCTTAACCCAATCTAAAAATTCTTTGGGGGGAGTCTTAGCTCTCTGTACGGCATTTTGGTATTTGCATTATTCTCAAGGAGCTAAAACTCCGAAAGAGCGCTGGATTGCTTTGGGAATGATGTTCTTTTCATTTTACCTAGTAAGGGCTAATAAATCGGGAGCGGCTCTAGTGATTACTATCATATTAATAGTTGCTGTATCGTCTCTAAATTTTCTAAAAAAATTAAGTTTTCAGTGGGCATTTACTGCGATTATATGTTTCCTGGTGGTCAGTATAATTATGACTGTTTTTGTAGTAGACAACCTAGAGGATATTATTGTAGGTGGGTTAGGCAAGGACTTGACTCTAACTGGGCGGACAGAATTCTGGCCGCAGTTAATCGCTGCGGTCAATCAACGCCCCTGGTTTGGCTACGGATACGATGGATTTTTTCAACAAGATAAGTTAGGAGCGGGTACTCCTGCTTATTTTATTTATACTCCTAATGGATTTCAACCGAAAAATCCTCACAATGGCGCGCTCGGTATCTTGTTAGCCTTCGGTTGGCCGGGATTAATCTTAATGATGACTTCCTTGCTGCTCAATTTAGCTTACGCTGTTCGGTATTTGAGTCGTAGCACCCTGGAAGAAGCGGGAATACCTATTTGTTTTCTAGTGTCTATTATTATAAGCAACATCACAGAAGGTTATATTATAGATCTAGCAAATCCTTGGCTGAGTTACGTAATGTTGACGGTTCGACTTGCGATAGATAATGCTAACAATAGTTCCCACAGTAGCACCAGTAACCCTCAAAGGCGTTCTGTAGCTCGCACGGTCGACTGAAGTAAGGTTTTTTGCGCGTATCACAAAGGTGCCAAGTTGTCCTATAATATCATCTAACGAGTGTGATTTTGCTGGATGGCAAAGCGTTCCACAACCGCCTTTATAATTTCCTAAACACTTAAAATCTTCTGATGTTAGACAAGCTAGCTGGGGTAAGTCAAAAGCTTGGGCCTGGTCTGCGCCAGGTACTAAGCAACATAGCTTGGCTGTTCACTGACCAAATCTTACAGATGGGTTTGGGTCTGGTGGTAGGTCTTTGGGTCGCTCGGTATTTGGGGCCTGTTCAATTTGGCTTGCTCAACTACGCCCTCGCCTTTGTATCTCTATTTAGTGCGGTGGCCTCAATGGGGTTGGGCAGAATCGTCATCCGCGATATCGCTAGCAACCCTGAATGCAAAAATGAGACCCTGGGGACTTCCTTCGGACTGCAATTTATTGGTGGTCTGATTACTCTGGTGTTAACTGTCACCGTGATTTCCCTACTTAAGCCCAATGACAGTCTGACTCGCTGGCTAGTGGGCATCATCGCGGCCGGAACTATTTTTAATTCTTTTGAGGCGATAAATTTTTGGTTTCAGTCCCAAGTCCAGTCAAAATATACAGTGTTGGCGAAGAATTCGGTATCTTTTTTGGTCGCCGCTGTCAGAATTGGGTTGGTAACATTTAAGGCTCCGCTACTTGCATTCGCCTGCATTCGATTGCTAGAGGTGGCAATGGTAGGGATGGCTTATGTATATTTTTATCAGCTTACTGGCAATAAAATTAAGCATTGGCAATTCAGTTGGGAGCGGAGCAGGGAATTGCTCTTGGAGAGTTGGCCGATAATTTTGTCAGGAGTTGCAGTCTATGTGTACTCGAAAACCGATCAGATTATGCTCGGTGCTATGAATAAAAATGCTGAACTGGGATATTATGCTGCGGCTGTTAAAATTTCGGAGATCTGCGATTTCTTACCGATGATCCTATCAAGCTCTATTTTTCCGAAGTTAGCAAATTTGAGAAAAAACAATTATGAAGAATATCTAAATAAATTTCAAATCTATTCAGATATTATGATATTTTTTTGGTTGGGAGTGGCAATCCCGATTTCATTGCTTTCTCCGTTAATAGTGCATCTGCTTTACGGGGAAAGTTATGCGAAGTCAGCATCAGTTTTGGCAATCTATGTTTGGGCACAATTTGGCAGTAACTTTGGGGTGGCGCGGAACACCTACTTGACCATAGAAGGTCAGTTGCGCTACAGTCTTTACTTAACTGTGGTTGGATCTCTTTTAAATGTGGGATTAAACTTGCTACTGATTCCTAAGTATGGAGCTTTTGGAGCAACTGCGGCTACTTTGATAACTTATTTTTACGTGATTATATTAGTCAATTTCTTGATTAAGGAATTGCGACCTTTTGGAAAATTTATCTGGCGCTCTCTCAACTTATACAAGGCTGCTTCTCGCCTCATAGGATTAGTAAGATGATTGAAATAAAACCAACTATTCAGCATAAATCTAATTGCCCTTATTGCGAGCGGCCACTCACGCCGCTCAGCGTATTCTGGCCGGGAATGCAAATTTGTGTAAACTCTAAGTGCGTTGACTGCGATTGCGAATTCATTGAAGGGTTGAGAGTGGCTCACTCGCTTCATAATCCCTACCAAATTGATTTAGCAAAAAAAGTAATTTGGTCTCACAAGAACTACAAAGAATGGTTTGTGAAACCCCTTCTAGAAGCTCTCCAAAATCCTGAAACTGAAAAACTAGAAATTGATAAAGAGGTTTTCCGGGACTGTAAGCGGATCGTCGTCTTAAACTGTCTTGATTATCTTTACGGACACTGCTTGTTAAAGCTGCTGAATGCCCAAAGACATTTAGATTCTCACTCGGATTGTGGCTTAGTTGTCATAGTACCAAAGTTTCTAAGGTGGATGGTTCCCGATGCAGTGGCAGAAGTATGGACGGTGAATATATCCCTAAAAAAAGGTTCATGCTATTATCCCAGATTTGAAAATTTCGTAGCCGAACAATTTCACCGTTATGATGAAATTTACGTGAGTAAAACACATTCGCATCCCAGCAAATTCGATATCACAAGATTTACTAGAGTTCCCAAACATAATTTTGAGGAAAAAGAATTTAAAATCTGCTTTATCTGGCGTGAGGATCGGCTTTGGTGTAATAGTTTTATTTTCCGAGTTCTCAGAAAACTAAAAATGCTAGATCTGGGAATCGCCCTCCAAAATTGGCAAGTGCGAAGGTTATTTGAAAAAATGCGTAATCGCCTTCCTGAAGCAAAATTTGCAGTGGTAGGTCTCGGCAAAAAAACTGAATTTCCTGAATGGATTGAAGACTATAGAGTAGATAAGTTTGATGCCAAAACAGAAATAGAAATGTGTAAAGTTTACGCGACGAGCCGTCTAGTAATTGGTTTGCATGGCTCTAATATGCTGCTGCCTTCTGCCCATGCCGGCATGACAGTTGATTTGATAGAGGAGCGGTGGGGTAACTTTGCCCAAGACATCCTTTACCAAGAAACTGATCCTCGGGTTGCTAGTTTCCGCTATCGATTTCTGCCAGTTCAGATGCAGATTTCAGTGTTAGCCAACATCGCTGCTTGGATGATTCTGACGAACTGTGAGTTTAAATCGCAGATGACTGCTGATGTCGTTGGTTGAGTTGCTGGAGAACAGTAGAGAAGAGGAAGTGGCGAAATGTTAAGGTGCGCTTGTGGATTGATATTGTCAAATTCACACTGTTTTGCTAGAGTTAAGGTAACACGCATCTAATTTTCCAAGGCGAGTCCTGTGCGACAAAAGTTTCCAGCCCTCAAAAGTGCTATTTAGATGTGTGTTCAATTACCCACACTAAAAGTTTTAGAGTCAAGAAAAGTTTTACTAAGGAGAAGCCATGGAGTCTCTAAGAGCGAAGTTAGTTCGCAAATGGTTACAATTAGCGAATCAGAGGCACGAGCAAAAAATACAGAAAAAAGTCACCAGTTCTCAAACTTCCGAACCCAGCTCAATTTACAAAAGCAGCCCCAAAATTTCACTCATTGTGCAATTTTTCAATAAAAAACCTAATATTAAGACTATCATCAATGCACTAAGGTTAACATCGGCTGAAGAACTGATAGTCATTGATGATGGCTCTAGTGATGGTTCCTACGAAGAGTGGATGAAATACCTGGATAGGCCCAATGACTTTCTACTGCGCTGCAATGACTTATTCGAGGTAAGAACCTACGAGCGAGCGATCGGGATGGCGAAAGGCGAGTTTGTTTGCTTACTGCAAGATGATGATATACCACCCTATAATAATACTTGGGTAGAGCACGCACTGTCTTTGTTTGAAGCTTTACCTGGTTTACTAATATTAGGTGGCAGAGAAGGGTTGGACTTTTTGACCCCAGATCCAGTGAATCCAAATGAAGAGCCTACCTATAAAAGAATTGGAGACATAATTACTCGACCAGGACTTTTTAAGAAACGGATTTATGCAACGCCTCACTACATAGAATCTCAGTCGGGTCTACCATTTATGTTTGCTACATCTGTTAACAGGGCTCCCACATTTCTGAGGAGAAAGCCTTTCCTGGAACTAGGAGGAATCAATCAAGATTATGCTCCGTTTCAGTTTGACGATGACGAGGCGAGCGTGAGAGCTTGGTTGGCTGGATACCAAGTAGGTTTATATCTCTGCCCATTTGTTAGAAATGTGGGCGAGGGTGGCATGAGAATCTTTAATAGCGAAAGAGTGAAAAAACAATCGGTTATTAATGCGAAAAAGTTTTATGAGGCTTATGCTCCTATTATTGCCAGTGGCGAACTGCAAAATATGATAGATCGTGCCAATCAGCAATTAATCAATGCTCCGAACAAGAACTAAATAATTTGAACTCACCCTGAGCGAGATATCACTGATGGACTTTTCCTAAAATTAGGCTGAGTCAGTCTCTATGATACCTAAACTATAAGCAGAGTCTAAGAAATGTCCAATTACAAAATCCAAACACCTGTCGCTTTTATCATCTTCAAACGTCCAGATACAACGGCTAGAGTATTTGAGGCAATTCGTCAGGCAAAACCTCCCAAATTGCTAGTAATTGCTGACGGCCCACGTCCAGATAGGCTTGGAGAAGATCAAGAATGTGCTGCTGCTAGAGCTATTATTGACCAAGTAGATTGGGACTGCGAAGTTTTGAATAATTACGCAGACGTAAATCTCGGTTGTCGCCTGCGGGTTTCTAGCGGTATGAATTGGGTGTTTAATCAAGTTGAAGAGGCAATTATTCTTGAGGATGACTGTCTCCCTCATCCTACTTTTTTCCGCTTCGCTGAAGAATTGCTGGAGCGTTACCGAGACGATCAGCGGATTCTGTCAATCTCTGGTCAAAATGTTCAGTTTGGGCGAAAAAGAACTGATTATAGTTACTACTTTTCTCGCTATAATCACTGCTGGAGCTGGGCGAGTTGGAGGCGAGCTTGGCAGCATTATGATTTAGATATGAAGTTGTGGCCGGAAATTCGGGATGGTAATTTTTTGATGGATGTACTGGGAGACTCCCATGCTGTAAAAGTTTGGACAAATACTTTTCAGCTTTGTTATGAAAAAAAATTACAGAGTTGGGCTTTTCAGTGGACATTTGCTAGCTTTATTCAAAATGGTATGAATCTTCTGGCAAATGTCAATTTAGCTTCTAATATCGGACATGGTGTAGGAGGAACTAATACGGAGAATGTCAACAGTCCTTATAGTAATATGCCTGTAGAAGCTATAACATTTCCGATGAAACACCCAGCCTTTGCAATTCGGGATGCACAAGCAGATACTTTTACAGAAAACACTTTATATGATTACGATCCGCCCTTGCTAAGAAAGGTGCAAAAAAAAGTCAATCAACTTTTGAAAAAATCAGGTAAAGTCAGCTAGAAATCTAGAGGATAGGCAGGGTAAATGAAGGTTGTAGTTATCAATAGTTCTGATACAGAAGGGGGGGCGGCCCGCGCCGCTTATCGGCTGCACCAAGGTTTGCAGGGGATTGGTGTGTCTTCGCAAATGCTGGTGAAACATAAGAGTAGTGGTGATCACAATGTACTTTTATCACAGAATAGTTTGGCCAATAAGTTTGAGAAGATTATTTCAAGTGTATCTAACTTGCCACTGAGACTTTATCCTCAGAGGAATCAGGCGATATTTTCTACAGAATGGCGGCCCGATTACCTAGCGGATAAAGTCGCTAAAGTTGAGCCTGATATTATTAATCTTCACTGGGTTTGTGGGGGTTATTTGCAAGTAGAAAGTGTTCCGAAGTTTAATAAACCCCTAGTCTGGACGCTCCACGATATGTGGCCTTTTACAGGTGGATGCCACTATAGCGAAGAGTGCGATCGCTACACTAAATCTTGCGGTAGCTGCCCGCAACTGCACAGCAGCAAAGATTGGGATCTATCGCGATGGGTGTGGCAGCGGAAAGCTAAAGCTTGGAAAAATATTGACCTAACTCTGGTTAGCCCTAGTGCTTGGTTGGCTAAATGCGCTAGTTCTAGTTCTTTATTAAAAGATTTTCGAGTTGAAGTAATTCCTAATGGCATCAATACTCAAAAGTACAAACCCATAAATCGTCACTGGGCGCGAGAAATCCTGAATTTACCTCAAAATAAACAAATTGTACTCTTTGGAGGTGCAGGTGGAACGGGCGATCGCTGGAAAGGATTTAACTTGCTTGTACCCGCTTTACAAAGCCTCAGTAAATCAGGCTGGAAAGATCGGATAGAGTTGCTGGTTTTTGGATCTTCTCAACCGGAAAATCCCATTGAACTTGGTTTTAAAACTAACTATTTGGGGAGACTAGCAGATGATATTTCCCTAGCAACTGTTTATGCAGCAGCAGATATCTTTGTCGCCCCTTCCGTGATAGATAACTTGCCAAATACAGTCATGGAAGCCCTTGCTTGTGGCATCCCCAGCGCGGCATTCCATATCGGGGGACTGCCCGATATGATCGAACACTGCTCCAATGGCTATTTAGCTAAACCTTATGAAACAGAAGACTTAGCAAGAGGTATTGCATGGGTACTCGAAGATCCGGATCGGCACCAAAAACTCGGTGCCAGGGCCCGTCAAAAAGTGGAACAGGAATTTACCTTAGACATACAAGCTAGGCACTATTTGTCTCTTTTTTCCGAACTCGCCAGCGCTTCAAACTGCACCGCCCCTTAAACCAACCGTTTCCGCTGCTGTGGCGTAGCAAAAAAATTAGACTTTCTAAATTGTCCGTTTTCTTTAACAAACACCATGTCTACTTGAGCTAAAGCTCCGTCGAGGGGACGGATGTAACCCCCAAAAATATCGTAGGTGGCGAATCCGCGCTCTTTCATATAACTGACGATATCGTAGAATTGTGGCCCGCCGACAAAGAATTCAAACAGGGATACTTCCAGAATGATTATTTCTGTATCCTCCAGCACCTGGCGAGAGCCGTCTAAAACATTAAGCTCAGCGCCCTGCACGTCTACCTTCAATAAATAAGGCCCTTTTAAGTTTCTTTCCCGGCACAAATCATCAAGGACAACCAGAGGAATTTCTCTGGGAACACCGTCGGCAACACTACCCTCTGACTCCTTGAGAGTAGAAGAGCCGTAAAGTTGAGGGTGAACATTAATCGTAATATTTCCCGCTTGAGCGCCGGCACCAGCCATGATATACTGAGCTTTGTATCTTTGACAAATTTCTTTTAAATTTTTCTCGTATTCGATCAAAGGCTCTACCAGCAAAAAATTGGTTTGGGGAAATTTTTCGTACAATTCAAAAGTCCCATAGGCAACCCCGACATCTATAACGGTTTCTGGTTGAAAACCCAACTTGATAAACTGATCGAGTACGCCGTACATAGATGTTCTCATGCCTTGACGCGGGATATCGAATCCCAAAGGCTTAAGAATTTTATACGCTATTTGTTTGAGTAATTGCCTCATATTTTTTTCCAGACTACAATATTGAATGAAACTATTATAGATTGATGAAACCACACAGCACTATAGCAACAATCATAACTTGCCATAACCGCAAGCAAAAGACCTTAGCTAGTCTCGCGGCGCTATTCAATCAGGTGCTGCCTGCAGATGTCTTGCTGGTGGCGTACTTAGTGGACGATGCCAGCACTGACGGTACGGCCGAAGCTGTGCAGGAGACTTATCCGCAAGTTAAATTGCTGCGCGGAGATGGGAACCTGTTTTGGAATGGAGGAATGCGGCAAGGATTTGCTGAAGCCATAAAGCAAAATTATGACTACTATGTCTGGCTAAACGATGACACTGTACTGGAACCGGAAGCCTTGAACACAATGCTGGCAACGTCCCGTTGCTTAGCTGAGCAAGGCAACACGCGGGCTATTGCAGTGGGTTCTACTCGTGACTCGGAAACTGGGGCGCTGACTTATGGAGGCTGGTTGCGGACTAGCTGGTGGCATCCTTTGCACTTTCGCCTGGTGGAACCGAGCGAGGAAGCTCAGCCTTGCCATACTATGAACGGTAACTGCGTTTTGATGCCGCGAGCAGTAGTTGAAGTAGTGGGAAACCTAGACCCCGCATTCATCCACAGTATGGGAGATATCGACTACGGTTTGCGAGCGGTGCAACAAAATTGTACAGTTTGGGTGGTTCCTGGATACGTGGCCACCTGCTCGACCAACCCGCCTGAGGGTAACTGTTGGGAAGACCCGAACATGAGTTTGGTCGATCGATTTAAAAAGGTACTGCAACCCAAGGGTTTTGGGCCCAAAGAGTCGAAAGTGCTGGTACAGCGGCACACGAATATCTTGTGGCCGATATATTGGCTGTTACCTTATTTGAGGTTGATTTTGATCTCGCTCCGCCGAGGATCTGTAGGCTATCGCGGCTGATAGTATTTTTGCAAGCACAGGGAATGGGGAAGGTTTTTGGCGATACCGCCGGCTTTCTTGTCGTCGCTACAATTAAAGGTGAACAGCATGGATGAACTCCGCATCGCTTGGCTTGTCCCGGAAGTGGGTTTGGGAGCCTACTGGCAGCCGGTTTTGAGAGAATTTACGAAGGTGTTTAAGAATACTGTATTTTATACTGGTGGGGTTTGGCCAGGATTCGATCCCAAAATGCCGGGTTCGTCGGTAATTCAGTTAGTAGGAAAGACGAGTTTTGTCGAAACGACAAAGATAAATACAGGCTACGATCGCGGGTTTATTGTAGTCTCACCAGCCATTATTGGCTATCTGCTTGAATTTCGACCTCATGTCGTATTTCCCCAAGCTTTCTCTTTGTGGACTGTAATTGTGGCTTTGTTAAAACCACTGATGGGATGGAAAATTGCGATTATTTATGATGGTAGTTCCCCCAATACAGATTTTCGAGATTCCAGTTTTAGGACATTTGTTCGCCGGATACTTGTGCGGTTTGCTGATGCTTTTGTTTCTAACAGTAAGGCGGGTCAGCAATATCTGATAGAAGCGCTTAATGTACGGGAGGATAAAATTTTTACCCGAACCTATCTTGTCCCAGATGCGGGAGCTTTAATGAAACGGCTGGAGGGCACTGAGTCGCAGAATTGGGAGTTGAAGCGCCCAATTTTTCTGTATGTAGGGCGAATCACATCAAGAAAGGGAATTAAGACGCTTTTAGAAGCTTGCGCTCTTCTTAAAAGTCAAGGTTATGTTGATTATTCGCTGTTGATTGTTGGCAAGGGAGAGCAGCGGGAAGAACTGGAAACATTTATTAAAGAGTGCGATTTTGAGGAGCAGGTAACGTGGGCGGGATGGGTGGAATATGGAAATTTAGGTGCTTATTTTCAGCAAGCTGATATTTTTGTGTTTCCTACTTTTGAGGATGTCTGGGGTATGGTTGTACCCGAAGCGATGGTGTTGGGAAAACCAGTATTGTGTTCAAATGGTGCAGCTTCCTGTGAGTTAATTATTTCAGGCGAGAACGGTTATATTTTCGACCCTAGCAGTGCTCAAGACTTAGCGGATCAAATGCAAATTTTTCTAGATGATCCTGATTTGATTGAGTCGATGGGAGAGCGTTCACGACAGATAATTTCTCAAAAAACTCCCGAAACAGCAGCTAAAGCTTACGTCGAAGTTACATCTTTTTTGATGGAGAATAGGTGAAGCAAGTTCCGCAACGGATGAGTGTAAAGGATTTAACGGAGAGAGGGAAGAGGGAAGAGGGAAAATTTAGCAATTACCAATTAGCAATTACCACTTAGCCATGAAAGTTTTATTATCTGCGTTTGCTTGCGAACCGAATCTCGGCTCCGAAGAGGGAGTAGGATGGAATACTGTTATCCAATCTGCTAAACATCACGAAAGTTGGGTATTTACTCGCACGTTTTGTCGATCGTACATTGAAGCAGAACTAGAGCGGAACCCAGTACCAAACCTGCAGTTTGTTTATTTTGATCCGTTTGGGTGGAGCGAAGATTGGAAGGGGAAACAAGGATTGCTGCAACTTCACTACTATCTGTGGCAAATCTGGGCTTATTTTATCGCTCGGAAGCTTGATCGCGAAATTGGTTTTGACATAGTACATCACGTAACTTATGTCAAACATTGGTCTCCAAGTTTCCTGGCGCTGTTGCCACATCCTTTTATTTGGGGGCCTGTGGGGGGTGCAGAAGCAGCACCAAAGCCTTTTTGGCAAGATTTTAGCCGCCGGGGCAAAATTTACGAAACGCTGCGGGCATTGGCTCAAAGGGTAGGAGAACGCGATCCGTTTGTGGGTATGACGGCGCGCCGCAGTGCCGTGGCGCTGGCAACTACGGAAGAAACCGCAGCCAGACTGCGATTTCTCAAAGCAAAAAACGTGAAGATTTTCTCGCAAGTCGGTTTGTCGCAGCAGGAAATTCAAGAACTAGAGCAATTTCCTACCCCGCCACAGCAACCAATTAGATTCATCAGTGTTGGTCGTCTCTTACATTGGAAAGGGGTGCATTTGGGACTCCGTGCATTTGCGGAGGCGAAGCTGGAACAATCGGAATACTGGATTGTCGGAGACGGCCCGGAAAGGCAGCGTTTGGAAGCTTTGGCCACAGAATTGGGACTGGCAAATAAAGTATTTTTTTGGGGAACTTTATCTCGCACTGAAACTCTTTCTAAAATGGGGGAGTCTCACGTTCTCCTCCATCCGAGTTTGCATGACTCTGGAGGTTTTGTTTGCACGGAAATGATGGGGGTTGGCCGTCCGACGATTTGTTTGGATTTGGGGGGTCCGGCTACTCAAGTGACGGCTCAAACGGGGATTAAAGTGGCTGCTACTGACCCCGATCGCACTGTGCAAGGTCTAGCAGAAGCTATAGTGTGTTTAGCGCAAGATCGTGAATTGCGAGAGCGCTTGGGTCTATCGGGTCAAACGCGCGTCAGGGAAATCTATGATTGGGATGTTAAAGGTCTATTCTTTGCCCAATTGTGCGAAGATGTATTCGATGGAAAATCAGGATAACTTCTGATTTGTTCGATCGGGAAAAACACAAAAAACTATATTTTTTCAGGCGGTGAAACGTGGGCGTTGCAATCATTACTGGCTCGGCGGGTTTAATTGGTTCTGAGGCTTGTAAGTTCTTTGCCAAACAAGGCTTAGATATAGTTGGCATCGACAATAATATGCGCCAGTTCTTTTTTGGTGCTGATGGTTCTACAAACTGGAACCGCCAACTGCTCGAAAAGTCTTTGGGTACCAAGTATTATCACTTAGATGTGGACATTCGCGACTATGAAGCGATTACCAATATCTTTCAGCGGTACGGCGAGTCGATCGAATTAGTAATTCACACAGCAGCCCAGCCCAGCCATGATTGGGCTTCCCGTGCTCCGAAAATAGACTTTACCGTAAATGCCAACGGCACTCTCAATCTTCTAGAAGTAACTCGCTTGTACTGTCCTAAAGCGGTTTTCATTTTCACTTCTACCAATAAAGTATACGGCGATACGCCTAACAATTTGCCTTTAATTGAATTAGAACACAGGTGGGAAATTGAACCCGGCCATACTTACGAAAGCGGCATTCGGGAAGATATGTCAATCGATCAGTGCTTGCACAGTTTGTTTGGTGCTTCTAAGGTAGCTGCGGACATTTTAGTTCAAGAATACGGTCGATATTTTAATATGAACACCGCTTGTTTTCGCGGCGGCTGTTTGACGGGACCAAATCACTCTGGAGCTCAATTGCACGGCTTCCTCGCCTACTTGATGAAGTGTGCTGTCACGGGAACTCCTTACACCGTGTTTGGCTACAAAGGCAAGCAAGTTCGCGATAACATTCATAGCGCAGATTTAATTTCGGCATTTTATGAATTTTATAAAGCTCCCAAAAGCGCCCAAGTTTATAATACAGGAGGAGGCAGGTACAGCAATTGTTCGATGTTAGAAGCTATCCAGATGTGCGAGGCAATTGCAGAACGCAAGTTTAATTGGACTTATGCTGAAGGGAATCGCATAGGCGATCACATTTGGTGGATTAGCGACAATTCCAAATTTTCCAGTCACTATCCCAACTGGAAAATGAAATATAACGTTAAACAAATCTTACAGGAGATTTATGAATGTAACCGTGAGCGTTGGCTGAAAGAGGATGCCAATGAGTGAGCGGGGCAAAAAGAATGTGCTGGGAATTTCGGTAAACGATTGAAGAATGCAAGGTTAAAAAATCTTAGGGGAGATTTATGAGTGTAACTGCGAGCGTTGGCTTAAAGAGGTGTTCCATGATTGATAAAGGGAAAAAGAATGTACTAGGCATATTAGTAAATGCCGTTAATTATGAAGCGGCTGTTAGCAAAATTATTGCAGCAGCCAGCGCCGGAAAACCAATGTCAGTTTCTGCTCTAGCGGTTCACGGGGTAATGACTGGGGTTCTCGACAGCACTCATCGTTATCGGATTAATCACATTGACTTAGTATTGCCAGACGGACAGCCGGTCAGGTGGGCGTTAAATTGGCTATACCATACGGAATTGCCCGATCGAGTTTGCGGGCCGAATGCGATGTTACAAATCTGCGAACGTGCGGCAGAAGAAGGATTACCTATCTATTTGTACGGATCTCAAGCTTCTGTACTGGAAGCTTTATCTCGCAATCTCTGCCAGCGTTTTCCGAAGTTAATTATTGCTGGAACTCAGCCTTCTAAATTTAGGCAGGTTTCGCCCCAAGAGAAACAAGAAATTGCACAGGAAATTCGCAACAGCGGTGCAGCAATTACGTTTGTCGGTTTGGGGTGTCCCCGGCAAGAAGTCTGGGCTTACGAATACCGAGATGACTTATCAATGCCGTTGATTGCTGTAGGTGCTGCTTACGATTTTCATGCGGGTAATTTGGCTAAATCTCCTGACTTTTTATCTAAAATAGGTTTGGAATGGCTGTTTCGGATGATGAAGGAACCTCGGCGCCTTTGGCAGCGGTATGTTTTTTTGAATCCGCTTTATATCTGGTTGTTTTTGCTACAAGCTTTGAAAATCAAACAGTTCGACCCCACAGACGCCACGCCGCCTGTAGAAGAAGTATTATATGGTTGAAATTTAAAAGTTTCTTGTGAATTATGGGTGCTCACAAGAAAAAATTAAAAAAGCAAACACATTGTAACTAATCGTTTTGAGGTGCAACTGCGATCGCATATTCAATAAAATTTATATCAAATCCGGTGGCATCCGAATTATAGTGGGAGCTTAAGAGATTGCGGTTTGGGTAGCGATATCTTAAGCTCCCACTGACATGATCCAAATATATTATTCCGATGCAACCGGAAACGATATTACGCCAGAAAACAATTTTTACATTTTCTATGTGGTAAGCTGCCGACGGCACACCTTACATAAAAAGTTTGTGCGTCAGTCTTGATCGAGTCAGGTGGATGGCTGGGTCCAGAGTCGCATTTGGTTTGAGTGCACTCCTGGCATGGGCGATGATCGCAGGGCATCGCAAAAGTATGGTGAGTGTGTCACCATACTTGATAATCAAACCCAAAGTTTATTGCCCTTACCTCGATCTTGCTATGGCTTTTGTGCCACAATCCGAATCGAATCGTACTTGTTTTCATCAGCAGCAAAAATTGTTTTCAGCAGTAGCTTCCAAGCTTGGAGTTTACTGTTTTCTTTGGGCTTTACTATCTGATGAGATGCCATTGAATCGAACACACTGAAAATTTTTCTTTCATCATTGATCCAAGTGTTGTCAAATTGGCGATAGTAGCCATTAAACTGGGTAGAAATTATCTCAAATCCTACTTTTTCACAGATAGCGCGAAAGCTCTGCGGTGTGAAGAAATACAAATGCCTTGGTACATCTAGATGCATCCATGCAATCCCTGATGACTTCCGCCCAATACAAGAGTTATTTGGTACTTCCATCACCAATTTTCCGCCATCCACGAGCAACTGCATGGCATTGCGTAGTGCAAGTAAAGGATCTCTGGTATGTTCGAGTACGTGATTCATCACAATTATGTCGTACTGTCTAGACTGAACTTCCCGGGGCAAAGATTCAGCAGTACCAGAAAATACATTAAGACCTCGCTGCTGGGCCAAAACTAAAGCTTGTTGATCGGGTTCTACGCCCCAGACTTTGTGACCCTCTGCTTGCAGTTCTTGCAGCAGGTTCCCGTTGGCGCAACCAATTTCTAAGATCGAGGAGGAAGCAGTCCCGAACTGTTGCTTCCACCATTTACTTGTGACATCTACTCCGCGATCAAAACGCCAAGCTAGATGGGTACGCAATTTATCGAAGAAGGAAATAGAAGAGGCAGATACGAAGCCTGTAAAGTCTATATGATGAGTATAATACTCATCGATGTCGTAGAAGCTGGCGATTTTGTTGAGTTCGGGTAAAGGATGAATGCATCCAAGTTGTGACTTTTCGCACCAGTACAATTGAAATGACTCTTTGTTTCGAGGTCTGCGCCAATCACCGGGTATAAATAGCCACGGTTTCATACTCTGTCCCGATATCGGGCAGACGACGGTAGGGCTTAAGCACGTTTGACTTTGCATTGTAGTTTTCGTTACTTAGGAACTTGATGTACTAATAACCATTCATTTTGGATCACTGCGGGACGTTATGTGCCAGTGATAATTGTGTGTTCCTCTATACAGGAGATGAATGCCTAAAACTTATGAAGTTTTGGGAATACAATTACTAAGGCGTGGTTTTCAGGTAACATCGAATTTAAGTTAACGCATTTAGCTGGCTTTGTCACTTTTGATAAAAAACTACACCTGCCGCGAGCGGGCGGTGAGTAAGTTTTTCTGTAGTCAAGAATTCAGCAATAATTCAAGTATACATTAAGTTAGAAACATGATATACCTCTAGGGTATGATACTAATAAAAGCATTTGTGCCTATACTTACTAAATAATGAAGCAGTTGATTTAACAAGATTTCAACTAAAAACGCTGTTAGTTTTGCCAGTTCCGGTGGAAAGGAAAATTAGTTCGTCGCTCGATAGTTTAGAGTTGCTGTGGGATCTGGTAGTTGCCAAGAAAATGTAACCCGTTAAAGGATACTTGAGAACCTATGGAAGAAGTGCGATCGCCATTAGATTTAGATGTTCTTAAGTTTGAAAAAACATCTAAATCTAATGGCGATCGATCACCTCAAGCCTTGCCTTTACAAGACCTCGCATTTCCGTGGTTACCTTAAAGAAACCTGTCTCAATCATAGGCAGAATGATTCTTAAGGCAGTTGACTGTACGCCAAAACCATATCGGGAGCATCACATACTTGACTTTCGATGACTGGATTAGGCCGCGTTGAGTAGGCAATAGCCTGCATATGTTTGATGCGAGCTTGAAAAGTCTTCTCAAATGTGTGCTGTTGAGCAAACTTCAGTGACTTGAACGACATCGATTTAATTTCTTCCCGGTTGTGGCTGAGTTCTGCAATTTTCTTCGCCATCTTTTTAGGCTGATTCATTGGCACAACCCATCCTGTCTCCGACATTTCTGCAATTCCCTGAAATGCTTCGTTCGCATACCCAACAATCGGCACGCCACCAGCCATAGTTTCTATGTAAGTACAAGAAGGATCGCCCTGGCGGTGACAGCAAACAAACAAATCAATATTGTTCTTTACAAAAGGGAAAAAATCTGTTTTAAAGTCAGGCACTCCGAGCATTTTCACGCAATCATTAAGTTGATGGGCAGCTATTTGCTGGTGCATCATCTCTTCTAAGTCACCAACACCACTGATGAACATTTCAAATTTCACCTTCAGTTGTTTGAGTTCTTTAGCGACCTCAAGTAAATGATCAGCTCCTTTCATCTTAATCAGGCGACCTGAGAATACTAGCCGGAGAGGCATATCTTGAGAGCGGTTTTCAGTGCGCCGTTCAATGTCAGCTTCTGTTGCTAACATATCCTCTCTAATCCGCGTGTCTAAGAACAACTGTGGGTTGCGATTGAGCTGCTTGTATTCTTGGTATGTAGGGGTGCCGTTGCACTGCAATCCCTCTGCCAGTGCGATCGCCTTGCGCTGCTTATATTCCTGACTGTAAGTCCAGATGATTCTACGCAAGCGGATCAGGGGATTGCGCGTACTCACATTCACGATCTGTTTGCGAGTTTTCAGACTGTATTCGGAAACGTAAATACACGGTACTCCCGCTATTTTACACACTTTACTGATATGGTTCTGTCTGTATTCCGGGGCTGCCAATACCAGCGCACTCTGATGCTGATGTAGTAAAGCTGGGGTGATTTTATCAAAAGAAATTATTTCCAGTTTGAATGGCAATTCATCAAGTTTGAATATTTTTGCATCCATCTGGTCGTTGTCTTCTTTCGTTTCTTCCATCATCACAGTAATTGAACCAGACCAATAGGTGGCTAACTCACCAACTGCTTCTATTAACTTCCGGGTTAGTAAAACTTCACTGTTTGGCAAAAACTTAGCTTTTAGTGGCTGTACGATTGTCAGATTGTTGTTAGTAAGCATAGGTGAGGTAGTTCCTGATTTTAATTTTTTACTGATGCGGTAGTGAATCTTTGCTGTACTTGGCAAGGGCTGTTGATCGATCTATATAACAGACATCTACCTAATGGAAATTTCGCCGCCTTATAGGCGAAGCATTTCAGACTATGTTTCGGAGATATCTAATACTTAAGATTGATTCAGCAACTGGATTAGACCTTTATGATTTAATGTGAGGTCTGTTTGATATGTCGCAATCATCTGCGATCTACGTATAACTGTCAATAACCTTTTCCGAGCTTTACTCAATCTTTATAATTGAGCGGTCAATTATAAAGAAAAGCGCAACTTTAGGATAAATTTTGTTAAAACAAGGGTTGTTATAAGTGTTTATACTTAAGTAAAATTTTGTAACGGCTTATAGCTAGCAAGAATGAGCGCGAGTTGCGAGTACGGCGAGGCCAATGCTTTAAGTAAGTCGGCGCGAAAAAACTTCCCTATGTAAACGAGGGCAAAGTCTCCAAATCCTCTCTACTGGCTGACTTAAACCTGTTTACATAGTGTTACATTATGCGGTTTAATCAGGCCTACCTACTTACTGGCTGACTTAAACCTGTTTATATAGTGTTACATTGTGCGGTTTAATCCGGTCTACCTACTTAAACCATAGAGTTCTAACAAATTTATTAAAAATTTACATAAATAGATATGTTGTAACATAATAATATTTCTTTACAATTAGCAAGGCGAAGCAGAAGGAATAAAAAAAAGAAATTTTACCCTTCTGTCTTCGCTAATGCGAAGCCTTGATGCTGAACTTTTCTTTAATAAACCGGATATAAAGGTGCTTGAAAGCCGACTTCACCACACGGGGCATACCAAAGTCGATCGCGATCATGCTTTCCGGCAACTTCCAATCCAAAACCTTGAGAGTTTCCGGCTGCAAAAGCGGAAAATCAATCGCCTCCAAATTCGAGCACAGTCCCAATCTCATCGCCGCAGCTACAGTGGGAACCGCCGCCGGATCAGCATTAATAATTTCAACTAAAGTTCTGTCCAAAGCAAACACATCATCAGAGGCGGCCAAAATTCCTAAAAACTTAGGTTCGCCGCCGCTTGGGCCGTTACCTTCGTGGCCAATAATGCCATCCAAAATTGTCAAATTTGGGTTAATTGCCCGGGCAGTTTCTACCAGCATTTCACCGAATCGGGCGCTATCTTTGCCAGCTTCCATGTGCCACCAAGCCTTCATTTTGCCGGGGACGCAGCCGAACAAATTTTTCACGCCCATTGTCACGGTTAATTGAACGTGAGATTTGAGTTTCGGCAAATTAATCACTACATCCGCTTCCATTGCTTCTTTGCAAATTCGCAGATGATTGAAATCTTCGCTGACAGTTTCGTAGCGTTTTCCTTGAAACTCAACAACGGGCAAATTCAGTTCTTCCAACAGTGGCAAATAACCGTTGGCTTTGGCTACACCCATCGCGCTGCCAAAAGCGGGACTATCGCCTAAGAATGGTTTTCCTCCCGCTTCAATGACCATTTTAGCGACGCAGTAAACCAATTCGGGGCGGGTGACACATTCTTTGGTAGGGCGAGAACCGGTGAGGAGATTGGGTTTGAGTAAAACCCGATCGCCCGCTTTGACAAAAGCCGAGATTCCGCCCAAGGGTGCCAGCAAACTTTCTAAAGATGTTTGCAAAATTTGGCGATCGTATGAATTGGCCTTAATTAAACTAACAGCAGACATAATTATGAATTAATTAATTGGTTATCGATGGGGAATAATCTCAATATAACGCAGGGACGGAACACCATAAGCAGGGTGATCTGCGCCTGCGTTACCAAGAATCATCTCAATACAAATGAACCCTAACTATTCATCGGCAATCTACCAACAGCAGCCCGCTGCATGGTACTAACTCGCAGCGAGTTAGAGAATACTCCTTGACCTTGCAGTTCAGGGATAGCAGGTTTTACTTCTACTTTTACCACCCTGGCTGTGCAGATAAAAACCGTTTGATCAGCTAAATGGAAAGTCAACCAAGGTTGATTTAACAAATTCAGCACTTCCTCTTGGAATTCTTGTGCAGGCATGGGAATAGTAAAGGTTTCTGCGTGACCTTCCACATAATGAAATGTCACTTGAGTTGTGTTCTCTTTATCTTGAGTTAATTTGGCAAAAGAACCTGCGCGCATAAATTTTGCTCCCCAACTTTAGACTATAAAAAAAATTCAGAATTAAATGTAAAAGAATTGAATTCTGAATTGTTTAACTTTAACCTGTGACAGCGATCGGGCAGAACTCAGAAGGCAGAAGGCAGAATTAAATCGAGTTCAGCCTTCTAGTTTCTAGCTGATTCCTGCGAGATCCTATACGTTAGCAGAAGATGTTGGCATCGCACTCATTTTCTCTAAATCTAGAACTTTTGCCAAGTCTTCTGCACTCATTAAACCCCGTTCTAGCACAATTTGCCGCAAAGATTTGCCTGTTTCTAGAGATTCTTTGGCGACGGCGGCGGCGTTGAGATAGCCAATGTGAGTGTTGAGGGCGGTAACGAGGGCGAGACTGCCTTCTGCGTAAGCGAGACACCGATCGCCCTTCGCTTCAATTTTTTCGAGGCATTGTGTAGTCAAAGCGCTGATGGTATTGCCCAAAATTTCGATGCTGTGAATCAGATTGTAGGCAATCAGGGGCATCATCACGTTCAATTCTAATTGTCCTGCTTGGGCGGCCAGGGCGATCGCGCTATCGTAACCCATAACTTGAAAACACACCATCGATGTCATTTCTGCCATCACAGGATTGTATTTCCCCGGCATAATAGACGAACCAGGTTGCACAGGAGGCAGTTGAATTTCTTTCAAACCCGTTTTCGGCCCTGAGTCCATCAAACGCAAGTCGTGGGACATTTTAACGCAATCCTGAGCGAGATTTCGCAGTGCACCGGAGACATTTACAAACGGTGCCATACTCTGCATAGCTGCCATTAAATGCTTGGCTGGTTTCAGGGGTTGGTCGATTAATTCGGAGAGAATTTCAGCAACTTTTTGACAGTATTCTGGGTGAGTGTTTAAGCCTGTTCCTGCCGCACTTCCCCCCAATCCCAGAGATGTCAAATCATCGGATGCCCTGTCAATTCTCAAGGTATGTTCTCTGAGAATTTGCGCCCAAGCGCCAAAGGTATCGCCGAGTCGAACCGGTACGGCATCTTGCATATGAGTGCGGCCGGATTTAACGATATCTTTGAATTCTTCGGCTTTGTTTTCTAGGGCGACTACGGCATCCGACAAAGCCGGAAACAGAGTTTTTTCTAACGCCAACAATCCGCCGATCCGAATCGCAGTCGGAATCACATCATTGGTCGATTGACCGTAGTTTACGTGGTCGTTAGGACTGACGCGCTTGTAGTTGCCTTTTTCATCGCCCAGAATTTCCAAAGCGCGATTTGAAAGAACTTCATTAACGTTCATGTGGTGAGAAGTTCCGGCGCCGGCTTGGTAGACATCAACTACAAATTGATCGCGCAATTTGCCAGCTAGGATTTCATCTGCTGCTTGGACAATTGCTTGACTGATGTCTTGGGGAATGCAGCCGAGTTCGCCATTGGCGATCGCCGTTGCTTTCTTAATTAAAACACAAGCATCAACGTATGTTGATAAAGGCTTAATGCCGCTGATCGGGAAATTTTCAATAGCCCTTAGAGTTTGGATGCCATAATAGACATTAGATGGAATTTGTTTGTCTCCCATCGAGTCGCTTTCAATGCGATAGGTGGCGGTTGGGTTTTGAGTCATATCGTCGGGTTTGTGATAATTAGGAATTGTGCAAACAGAACTTACGCACAGTTGGTCAGAAACCGGGTTTCTTGTCGGGGAATCTGTTTGAAAGCGTAGTTTTTTGTCCAGAAACCCGGTTTCTAAAGGTTTTTGTGCGTCCTGGACTGGCAATTTTTTTTGTAACACGGCTGACGGGCGATCTTACTTTTGTGCGCCCGGAGGCAACTTTACAGTAATGCGTCAGTCCCGGCCGTACAAAATTATCCCACATCTTAGGCTTCAATCTCAAATCTCAAATCTCAAATCGATTGATTGTTTGCACAAGCTAAAATTAGTCGATCGGCGAGGGCGATCGGACGCAGACAGCCCCAGTCTGCTATAATCTTACAAATAAACAAATTTCAATTTTACTGTTAAACTCCCATGAAAAAACCAGCAATAACTTTCAAACACCCGCTAAACATTTTGACGATCGGCTTAAGTGCATCGCTGATTTTTCCGGCTTCAGTCAAAGCCTTATCTAACCTAATTACAACCCCAACTATCTCAGAAAAATCTACTGTTTTAGCGGCTGTACAAAAAGAGCAAAGGGAGTTCATAGAAGGTGTTCGTTCAGCGGAAGTAAAAGGAAGAGTAGCGCCTGGCACTTTCAATAGTTATTTTGTCGGAGTTAAAAAAGGAAAAAAAATCAAAGCCAATGTCAAATCACTTGAAAATAATGCTGTGTTTAAAGTCATAGACTCGGACAAAAAAACGATAATCAAAGAATCAAGAATATGGTCTGGAGTCGTTGCAAAAACGGGAAAATATCAAATAGATGTAAGTACAGAACGAGGAAGTGCTAGTTACACTCTGTCATTTTCGATCGACTAATTTTATGGTGCGCCGCCACGAGATATTCAAGCTGCTAGGAGATTGTTAGTAGCGACGCACTCTACGTTCTAAAGTAGTTGTGTAATTCCGATTTTTTAGATTGCCTAATTATGTAATTAATTAGATAAAATTAGCGTGAGTTTAACAATAAAGATTAAACCATGCTTCTGATTTTTGTAACAAAAATTCAAATTACAAATATCGGAAAGTTGTTATAGTTGGTAGCACAAACAATTTTGCAGCAGGCGGATTGCCAAAAATTATGCCGCGTTACCAAACCCTAGATAATGTTATTACCCTCCAAGAGGCACTCGAAGGAATAATTGTTGAAGATTTAAAAAAGCTGAATGCACTGTTGTCGGGCGATCGCAAATTAACCCGGAAAGCTGACCTGGTTGCTGGGATTAAAGAGCAAATGCAGGGACAAAAACTTAAGCAAGTTTGGGCGCAATTAGACGACCTGCAAAAAGCGGCCGTAGCGGAAGTTATACATGGGTCAGGTGGTGGCTATGATGCCGATGTATTTATGGCAAAATACGGACAACAACCAAACTGGGGAACAAGCGATCGCTATGGATACAACCGAGAACCATCCCTACTCTGCTTGTTCTTCTACGGCAATGCGATACCCTACGATCTTGAACAAAACTTGCGGAAGTTTGTGCCAAAACCTCAAGCAACTTCCTTAAATCTGGTTGGCGATGTACTGCCAGATAATTTTATGGTTCGTGTAGAAAAACAGAACTTTCGTACATCTAAAATAGAGGTATCCGAGTACGAACTTCCCTTGACAATTTTTGAAATGGAACGGGCCGCCCCAAAGGATTTGGAAGCAGTTTTGCGTCTGATTCAGTCGGGCAAAGTTGCTGTTAGTGAGAAAACTGCATTACCTGGTGCCGCAACTCTGAAAGCGATCGCCGCCGTATTGCAAGGGGGTGATTTTTATAACGACGAACAGCGCCAAGCTACCTTGGAAAAGGGCGATATATTCTACGAGGTTGGTAACATCAAATCCTTTGCTTGGGCCGCGATCGCCCAAGCGAGCAAATTCGCCGAACAATCGGGCAAAAAGCTAGTTTTGACCAAAGCGGGACAGAAAGCCTTGCAAGAATCACCTGCCAAAGGATTACAGACAGCATGGAAGCGCTGGTTAAAAACAAACACTTTTGATGAATTTCGCCGCATTGATGCAATTAAAGGACAAACCGGCAAGGGCGCGCGCGGCATGACAGCGGTGGCGGGGCGGAGAGAGGCGATCGCCTCAAAGCTAGCAGAATGTCCTGTCGGTAAATGGATTCTGTTTAGCGAATTTAGCAAGTATATGTTGGCAACGGGGAATCGGTTTGAAGTAACGCGCGATCCCGAAACTCTCTATATTTCTGAATTTGGGTATGGTAACTTAGGATATTCGGGCAGTCACGATTGGCATATCCTGCAAGAAAGATATATGCGCTGCCTGTTGTTTGAGTATGTTGCCACTCTGGGAATAATTGATGTTGCCTATGTCGATCCGTCCCTCATACCCAGCGATTTTGACGATCTTTGGGGAACCGACGATTTGAGATTTCTCAGTCGCTACGACGGCTTAATATCTTTTCGCCTGACAGCTTTGGGGGCTTACTGTTTGGGATTGACTAACAATTACACCCCGCCAGCAATTGAGTTCCGTCAAACACTCCGCGTACTGCCCAATTTAGATATTGTTGTAGCAGGAGAAGGCATCGCGACATCAGATGCGATCGTCCTCGATCTCTATACTAAAAAAGTTTCAGATGTCGTCTGGCAACTCGATCGACAAAAGCTATTTACCGCCATTGAAGCTGGATACCCGCTAGCAGAATTTCAAGAAGTTTTAGAGACAAGAAGTATCGAACCGCTACCCGAAACCGTACAGCAATTTCTGACGGATGTTACAGAACGATCGAATAGTTTGCAAGATGCAGGAACTGTCAAGTTAATCGAATGTAAAAACGCCCATTTAGCAGTGTTGATTGCCAATGATTCCCGTACGAAAAAATTCTGTCAGCTAGCGGGCGATCGCACTTTAGCAGTTCCATTATCCCAGGAAACTAAATTTCGCAACGCCCTGCGGCAGATCGGCTACGTCTTACCCCAGCGGGATAAATAGTACACCTGATACTATTAGTGTCAAAAATCACCCGAAAACCTTTTTATCTTTCGTTTATAGCTGAGTCCTGATCCCCCTAAATCCCCCTTAAAAAGGGGGACTTTGAGTATTTGTAGGGTGCGTCGCTGGCGATAAATCCTAAAAAAAGATCGACAATCTCAATCGCGACGCACCTTATAACATGGACTGGAGCAAATAAACCAAACTTTTCTGTTCTAACAAACTTATTCCTTCTTCCTTCTTCCTTCTTCCCTCTTCCTTCTTCCTTCTTCCTTCTTCCCTCTTCCCTCTTCCTTCTTCTTATGAATTATGTTCCCGAAAATGCTTTGATCGTGCAAAGCGATCGATCGATCTTACTAGAAGTTCACGCCCCCACAGCACAACAGGCGCGAGAAGCGATCGCCCCCTTTGCCGAATTAATCAAAAGTCCCGAACACATCCACACCTATCGCATCACGCCCCTCAGCGTGTGGAATGCGCGGGCGGCGGGAATGCCAGTTGAAGAGGCGATCGCAGCTTTGCGAAAGTATGCCAAGTATCCCATTCCTGAGTCCGTAGCGCAGGAAATTGAACTGTTGGGGGCGCGGTATGGATTAACTGTAATTGAAAGAATCGATGAGGCTAGCCCGGATTTACAACTGCGAATTGCCGATTTTCCTCTAGCGGAATTGCTGGTACGGGACGATCGCGTTAAACCAATGTTGGGCAAGCGCATCTCGGATCTTTGCTTTCAAGTCGATGCCGGGAATCGCGGCGTACTCAAGCAAGCTTTACTAGCCGTGGGCTATCCGGCAGAAGATTTGGCTGGATATGTCGAGGGTGCCGAATTAGAGATTTCTTTGCGCGATCGTACTTTAGCGGACTTGCCCTTTAATTTGCGTACTTATCAACAAGAAGCAGCAGAGGCATTCTATCAGGACGGGGAGGTAAAAGGTGGAAGTGGCACGATCGTCCTACCCTGCGGGGCTGGTAAAACCATAGTCGGGATGTTAGCGATGAGTTTGGTAAAGCAAAAGACTCTCATCCTCACCAGCAGTTTGACTTCAGTGCACCAGTGGCGCAGGGAAATATTAGACAAAACGAGTTTAACTGAGGATGCGATCGCTGAGTACAGCAGTGTCACCAAACAGACGGCTGCTGTCACCCTATCGACTTACCAAATGCTAAGTTATCGATCGAATAAAGATGATGAATTCCCGCATTTCGAGTTGTTTAATGCCCAATCGTGGGGACTGATTATTTATGATGAAGTCCATCTATTACCTGCACCGATATTTCGGATCACCGCTGAATTACAAGCACGACGCAGGTTAGGTTTAACTGCGACATTGATTCGCGAAGACGGGAAAGAAGGCGATGTATTCACGTTGATTGGGCCCAAGCGCTATGACGTACCTTGGCGCGAATTGGAAGGACAGGGATTTATTGCCACTGCCAATTGTACGGAAATCCGCGTCGCCCAAAATGAGGCGGAAAAAATGGAATATGCCCTAGCGCCCCGCCGCAATCAGTTTCGGATTGCGGCGGAAAATCCGGGTAAGTTGGATGTGGTGCAAAGTTTGTTGCAAAAGGAAGCGGGACACCGTATTTTAATTATTGGTGAGTATCTCGAACAGTTGGATGCGATCGCCAAAATTACCGATTTGCCTCTGATTACGGGGAAGACAAAACAGGCAGATCGCGATCGGTTATACGAAGCATTCCGTCACAAAGAAATTCCCGGATTAATTCTATCTCGCGTGGGCAATTTTGCCGTCGATTTACCCGATGCCGATGTGTTGATTCAAGTATCGGGAAAGTATGGTTCTCGCCAAGAAGAAGCGCAGCGCCTCGGACGAATTCTCCGCCCCAAAGCCGATGGACATACTGCCAGCTTTTATACATTAGTATCGCTACAAACTTGCGAGGAAGATTTCGCGCGACACCGCCAACTCTTCCTCACCGAACAGGGCTACAACTATCGCATAGAAGTTCAAGGCGATGGTTAGTCAGCGATCGAGAAATTCTTGGTAAAACTGCTCATGCAAACCTAAGAAATTATCCATCCCCTTCTTTGTCAGATACCCGCTCTTCTTACCAGTGTGCGGGTTTTTTACGTAGCTATCAATTTCTTTTGAAACATTAGGATTCTCGCTCCACCTAATGTTGAACGCTGCATACTTTGGGAAAAAGGTCATTGCTGCATAAGCATCAATGTGGTCATGTATCCACCATGCCAATGCTGTCCAATCTTGAGTGCGTTCATAGTAAGGGATGAATGATGTAACAATAATACATACTGTTGCTCCCATATACCCCTTTGAATCTTTTACGTCCCAGATATGTTCTGCATAGTTGTCCTCATTACTGGCACAGCCGTACTGATTTTTATTCTCTGCTCCTTTGGCGTTCACCGCACAAGAACGATAGGCTGAGCGGATACTAATCCGACCGAGCGCATCTTGAATTGGTTCAAGCACCCTCTCACACAAATTCTTTCCTGCTTCGATCGCCAAGTCAGGATCGCTAGGAATGTTAGGGATACCTTCAATTTGAGAGATTTCTGAATAAAGAAACTCACGCATAAAAAAACTCTTAGAGAGTTGAACCCGTCCTAGGTCTTCCAAAGCTTTAACAGTTTGTGGCTTTCTCATAGAATGAACTACAGCAATTAGAAGTGAATAGCTTAATGTTAAACACTGGCAGATAATTTAGAAGCATTGTTGCAGCCAAAAGCGAAGCCAGCTAACTGATAATTGTACCGCATCTGCGGTACTTTACATGATAAAGTCTAAAAATATTGTTATGCAGTATGTCCGTAAAAAACCTGGTTTCTGCGTCCAGGAGTATTAATGATGAAATTCAATCTAAAAAGCAACAAGTGCAGAATATCTGGCAACCATCCGAATTATACCTCCCAACATCCTGCTACACTATTAATAACCGCATCCTCACCCACATTTATGTTTCCAACAATCATCGCCGCTATCGCTCCCTACATCTCGGCAGTGCTCTCACCCATCGCCAGAAATATCGGCCACAAACTAGGAGAAGCCTTCGGCCATAACTCTCAAAATTACCTAGATATTCTGATTCCCTATCCTAATAATTCATCTGATTCGACAGAAATAGAGCAAGCAAAACAGCATTATTCCCAGGAAATGCTGGAATACGCGAAGGCGAAAGATACCAGAGACCGGGAATTGTTAAAGCTAACAGTAGCACAAACAGCACGCCGCCTTGAGTTGCAGGCACAGGAACAGCAAGACAGACTGAAGCTGGCAGCCTTGCAACGGGATTTGATGCGGGAATTGCAAGCGAAGGATATTCAGGTCAAGCTGGCTGAAATTCAAACAATTTGGGATAAAGATACTTGGTTTTCTAAGTTGAATCGAGAGGAAACTAAGCAGATTTTACTTCAGCAGCAACACCGCCTCTTAATCTTACTATCACCGCCCAAAATTAGCAAGCGATGCCCGGAAACCTTTTGTGAAGATTTGCCAATTGAGATGAGAAGTGTGGGAGATTTTCTCAGACAGCATTATCCTCAACAGGATGTCTTACGCCCAGTTAAGTTTTATAGCGATTATTTCACTGAGTCGATTGGTGATATTGATGTGGAACGCTTGCAGCGAATTTTATCTCCGGTTCCTACTACAATTTTATATAGCGATATCAGCGACTATGCGGTAACTTTTCGCGTCGGCTTTTGGGGCTTCCTGAATAATCAGGAAGTCTCCCTGTTTTCTACCAAAGTTTTTGACTGGGAAGAGGCAAAAGAGGCACTTTTAGCATCCGGAGTAAGTGAGAAAAAAGCCCTCCGCATCATTCGGCAGTTGATTGTAGCGATTCACAAGTTACTGGGGGGATTTTTAGCAGATTTGTATTATCTCAATATTAACCCCTGCTATGAACCTTTGTTATTTAATTTAAAGGATGAATTGGCTGAATATGGATTAGCAGAAGAGTGGGTGAAACCTTATTTTGATATTCTTCAGGATATTCAGCGGCGACAGCGAGAACAGTATGAACAGGAGTTGAAAAAGCTGATTGAGCAAGTAGAAGCGGAACGTCAATCTCAAGAGGCTGCCAAAGCTGAAGCAAAACGCCAACAACAAATAGAAGAAGCTGCCAAATGTGAAGTAAAAAGCCCACAACAAATAGAAGAAAAAATCATTAGAAAAGCTCACTCCTTCAAATGTGTAAAAACTCTTAATGGCGTAGGTATGCCATCTGTTGATTGCGTAGTTATTAGTCCAGATGGCAAGACTTTTGCTAGTAACAGCAGTGGAAATTGCAGCAAACTTTGGAATTTGCATACAGGAGAGGTGATTCGTACTTTCTCTGGGCATTCAGTAGCGGTTTATTGCGTTGCTATTAACCCTCATGGAAAAATTTTAGCTAGTGGAAGTTATGACAGAACAATTAAGCTGTGGAATCTAGAAACTGGACAAGAGATTACCACTCTCAAGGGTCACTCAAGTTTAATTCGGTCTCTTGCTTTTAGTCCCGATGGAGAAACTCTTGCTAGTGGCAGTCAAGACAATAGTATCAAACTGTGGAATCTGAAAAAATGGCAGGAAATTTGCACTCTCCCTAGGCATTCATCCTCGGTTTATTCTGTCGCTATCAGCCCGGATGGACAAACTCTTGCTAGTGGCAGTTATGACAAAACTATTAAACTGTGGAATCTAAAAAATGGACACACACTTTGCACTCTTAGAGGGCATTCAAACTCGGTTTCTTCTGTTACAATCAGCCCGGATGGGCAAACTCTTGCTAGTGGCAGTTATGACCATACTGTCAAGCTTTGCAACCTGAAAGCTGGCAAGGAAATTCGCACTCTCAGAGGCCATTCACACTATGTTAATTCTGTCGCCATTAGCCCGGATGGACAAATTCTTGTTAGTGGTAGTGGAGACAGTACAATCAAACTGTGGAATCTAAAAAATGGACACACAATTTTCACTCTCACAGGGCATTCAGCCCCGGTAAATTCTGTCTGTTTTAGCCCAGATGGAAACACTCTGGTTAGTGGCAGTTCTGATGGGAGTATCAAGATTTGGCGGTGTGATGGGTGAACTAACAGGGAAAGATGAAAATTATGGCGCGATTTGCAAACAGGGAACTACAAAACTTGACTGCGTGAGAAATAAACCGAGAAAGACTTAAGGAAAGTAATTCAAATGTCAGAAACAACAATTAATTTTGAGCAAGCAGTGTTAGAGAATTTGCGACAGTTGCCAAGGGAGAAACAACAAGAAGTGCTGGACTTTGCACAATTTCTCGTGCAAAAAGCGGCTCAGAAAAAGCAGTTACCCAGCGAAAGTTCTGAGTCTAACATTTCGTCAACAACTGCACCTACTCTCAAGCTATCGCTTAGAGAAATTGCTAGCCTGCCAATAGCAGAACGCCATAAAATACTGTACTTTAGACTAAATAAAGATGAGAACGGTGGCTTTGAGAAGAACTAAAGCCACCGCGCCGGGAGAGAATAA
>NZ_JAUBSH010000035.1:0-15032 GCF_036704705.1 Microcoleus sp. K1-B1
TTTTTTTGTGCGTTAGCCTTACTTAATTCAGTTTACCCTCTCCGGGGACTGGAAGAGTTTATTTCTTGGATGTCCCTTAGCAACAATTGTCGATCGCGCCGCCACAGCAGCGCAACAATTTGACTCGGATTTAAACACTCAGCAATTGTTGCAAATTGCCCCCGATGCAGCTAAGGTAATGGCCGCAGCAAATCAGCGCGTTGACCAAGTTGTATCCAACACTGCAACAGCTTCAATTAACCGAGAAGTTGCCCGCGTGCAAAAAGTAGCCCTAGGCGCAACCTCTGAAGACTTAAAAGCAGTCGGTACAGGTACGAAATCGATCGCCCAAGT
Organism: Microcoleus sp. K1-B1; assembly: GCF_036704705.1. Lineage (NCBI taxonomy): Bacteria > Bacillati > Cyanobacteriota > Cyanophyceae > Oscillatoriales > Microcoleaceae > Microcoleus > Microcoleus sp. K1-B1. The sequence continues at coordinate 334 of NZ_JAUBSH010000035.1, forward strand.
TATTGCCGAAAATACCGGTACTGCCTTAGATACCAAAATTCAACAAACGACATTGCCCGATACACCTGCTGTTGCGGTGATTGCAGGAGAAATAGATGCGATCGCAGCTAACTCCAATCTCACAGGTACTGACGGCGACGACAGCCTCTCCGGCGACAGCGGCAGCGATACAATGGCCGGCAAACGCGGCAATGATACTCTCAGCGGTTTGGGCGGCAACGACTGGATACAGGGCAATCAAGGCAATGATTCCCTCGACGGTAGCGACGGCGACGACACTGTTTACGGCGGCAAAGAAAGCGATAATTTGTTCGGCAATAATGGGGCAGATATCCTATTTGGAAATCGCGGTCAAGATAGCTTGAGTGGAGGGGAAGGCAATGACAGTCTTTACGGCGGTCAAGCTAGCGATATTCTGCTGGGCGGTAACGGCGACGATTTTCTCAGCGGTGAAAACGGCGATGACAGTTTGATAGGAGGAAATGGGAGCGATCGCTTCTTAATTTCAGCCAATTCTGGCAGCGATATCATTTTTGATTTTGAAGCCGGTATCGACTTCCTCGCCCTTGCCGACAATTTAACCTTCTCGCAACTTTCTATTATCCCTAGCAACACTGCAACTTTAATCACCTTGACAGCAAATGGCGAAATTTTAGCTGCTATCAATGGCGTGGCCGCTAACCAAATTAGCATCGCCAATTTTAGTTAAAACAGTAGGAACACAGGTTAATCCTGTGTTCCTACCTGAAATTCGTTGTCTAGTAAGACTTCCGTTTTCCCTTACAACATTGGGTCGATCAAAACTTGCATCCCTTACTACAAAAGGTCAATCAGGACTAAAGTCCTTACAAAATCCAAAATCGAAAAACAAAAATTGAGTGAACGGGAACAATCCAAAATCGAAAATCGAAAATCGAAAATTGAGTGGCTGTAATTGTGAAATAGTTTTCAGGAGGACAAGTTTATGGTAGTTATATGCGGTGACAATCTCGATAATTTTCTAGCAGGTGAAATTGGCGATGATTCCCTGTGCGGGCTTGGAGGCAATGATATTCTATCTGGTTTGGATGGTAATGACACTTTAGATGGCGGAGAAGGAAATGATAGTGTCGTAGGTGGAGGCGGTAGCGATCGCCTTTTGGGCTACTCTGGTAACGACAGTCTCAGCGGTGGCGAAGGCGATGACAAACTTGAAGGAGGTGCCGGGAATGATATTCTTGAGGGTGGCGAAGGGGCGGATTTAATCAGAGGAGAAAACAATAACGACAGTATCTTGGGATGGGCTGGCAATGACTGTCTTTACGGCGGTCAAGGCAATGATACGGCGATCGGAGGAGATGGAGACGATCGCTTGTTTGGTGGCAGCAACAACGACTTTTTAATGGGCGGCAAAGGTAGCGATCGCCTGTTGGGAGAGAGTGGGAACGACACTGTAATAGGTGACTTAGATAATGACTACATTAACGCCAATGCAGGAGACGATTTGCTTGAGGGAAATCAAGGCAACGACACCATAATTGGCGGGCCAGGTAATGACATCATATCTGGTTACAGCTTTTCATCAACTGCAGAACAAATCGATTATTTAACCGGGCAAAGTGATGCTGACATATTTGTTCTCGGTTCATTAAATGCCAGCCCTTACCTCTTCTATGGCGGTGAAGGTCGCCATGCCGTTATTGAGGATTTTAACCGGGTCGAAGGCGACAAAATTCAAGTCGTTGGGTTCGTACAAGATCGTAATATTCCTCGCTTCTTCTTTTATCGATTTGAATCTTATGATGACGGTATCACACGGGGAACTCGGATATTTGTCGGATCGGATTTAATCGCCGACGTTAAAAATGTTACAGATGTGAGTCTATCCGATTGCGCGATCGTTTCGACAGGGTTTACACCGCCATCGCGAGACTTTCCATCCTTCCCGTCTCTGCCGGAAATTCCCTTTCCGATACCGCTGCTTCCCACTCCTTTCTCGCCACTGCTGCCAGTTATTGTGGAAAGTTTGCCTTCTTTTCAATTGTGATTAAGTAAGTAAGTGAGAAAAAACCCAACTATGTTAAAAAGGGTCTATATATCTTATATTTACCCAAATCTTGTTCAGACATGAATCCGATAGAATTGGAGTGGCAACATATCCAAAAAAACGAGCTAGCTGCGACATTTGTTTGAGGATGAATTAGAGCTGGCTTATGCCGTAATTAATGGGTATAAGCTAGAGTAAAAAAAGGAAACTACCCTACAAAACGCATTCAATTTAGCTCCGAGCTGGTTACTTAATTTTTGGTTACATAGTTATAAACTTTCCCACCGACTTACTTATCTGATCGATCGACCGAACATGATATGACAGGATTTACGCAGGAGACTCAAGGATAGGGGCAACCACGGGGGGTTTGCCCCTACAGGACACTATATATAGGGGTAATGCGTAAGTCCCGATAAGATAGTGTTCGATCGAGTCTCGGTAGCAACAACTGGCTTCGAGATACACTGGAGTCAATCGATTTTAGATTTTAGATTTTAGATTTTAGATTGACCCTACGGATAAATGCTCTTTCTTGAGGATTTTAGATTTTAGATTTTGGATTGATTCCACGGATAAATCACGTGGCGGATACCATCAAGAAATTCTTGGTAAATTCCGATCGGCAAGAGAGTTTGCAAGTTCAGCAACGCATTTTTCTCAAAACTTGCAAACTTCTAACCCACTGAGTGGACAACTTTGCCGCGCGATCGCATTATCTGCCACATAAAGCGACCTCAGATTTTTCAGTCCTGCTAGAGGACTGAAATCTGCAACTGGATTGAAGCGAAGATTAAGCCAATACAAATTTATCAGTTTTGCCAAAGGGCGAACATCTTTGACTTGATTGCCTTCAAGATTGAGCCCACTGAGGTTTGTCAGTCCCGCTAGCGGACTAACATCTTCAATTTGCTTGCCTTTAAGGTCAAGAGACTTCAGATTTATCAGCCTCGCCAGAGGGCCGACATCTTTGATTTGGTTGCCTTCAAGGTTAAGGTAAGTCAGGTTTGTCAGTCCCGCTAGAGGACTAACATCTTGGATTTGATTGTTGTCGAGGTCAAGAGAACTCAGCTTTTTTAATCCTGCTAAAGAGCTAACATCTTTGATTTGGTTATTCTCAAGGTTAAGCGAACTTACGTTTTTTAGTCCTACCAGAGATGTGACATCTATTTGATTACCTTCAAGGTTAAGTTGCTCCAAATTTTTCATTTCTGCTAAAAAGCTGACATCTTTGATTTGGTTGCCTTCAAGATTGATCTCACTGAGGTTTGTCAGTCCCGCTAGCGGACTAACATCTTTAATTTGGTTATCTTGCAGATCAAGCCGAGTCAACTTTGCCAGTTTTGCCAGAGCGCTGATATCTTCTACTTGGTTGAAGCGAAGATTAAGCCAATACAAATTAGTCAATCCTGCCAGAGGGCTGACATCTTTGATTTGGTTGAGAGTGAGGATAAGCTCATTCAGGTTGTTTAGTCCTGCTAGAGGGCTGACATCTTTGATTTGGTTGTTTTCGAGGTTAAGCTCATTCAGGTTGTTTAGTCCTGCTAGAGGGCTGATATCTTTGAGTTGATTACTTTCAAGGTCAAGCGTCTTCAGGTTTGTCAGTCCTGCTAGAGGGCTGATATCTGCGATTTTGTTGGCAATCAGAGCGAGCCGAGTTAGGTTTGTTAGCCTCGCCAAAGCTCTAACATCTGCAATCTGGTTTTTGTCAAGATTAAGCCCAGTTAATTTTGTCATTCCTGCTAGCGGGCTGACATCAGTAATTTTGTTATTGTAGAGGGCAAGCCTAGTTAGATTTGTGAGTCCTGCTAGAGGGTTAACACCAGCAATTTGGTTGTTGTAAAGGGAAAGTGACTCCAGGTTTTTTAGTCCTGCTAGAGGGCTGATATCAGCAATTTGGTTTGCGCCGACAGAAAGCTCCTTAAGGTTTTTTAATCTTGCCAAAGGGCTGACATCTATAATTCGGTTGCTGTCGAGGTGAAGCTTTTCCAAGTTTGTCAATTCTGCTAAGGGACTCAGGTCACTGATCCCTTTCTGGCCGAGGTAAAGTTTAGTGAGACTTAACAGATTTTTGGCAGCGAGTTCGCAATCATTTGTGCCTGCTTTTGCTAACAGCACCTCTACAGTGATTCTCGCCTCCGCTGACAAACTGGCTTGCTTTTGACACCACTCTTTGAACGAGCTTCCCCGATCGAGTTCTGAGGCTTGAGCGATTCCGCATCCCCAGCCACTGAACGCCCACATATTTATTATCAAAGCAACTGTGCTAATCGATTTCATAGTAGATGAACTCCGCATAAGATTAAGTAAGGTGTGTGACGGCTAAAAATGACTAAAATCAATGGTAAGATTGGAGAAGTGCCGTCACGCACCGTCCGGGTTAAATGGTGCGTTACGCTGTCGCTAACGCACCATACGTATTTCAGATCTCGCCTTCAATATAGTTAAATAAAGATAGTGCATATCCTTAAAGATAGTCTATATCCTCACTATCGATGAGCAATATGTCAAATTGACAGCAATCTGTACTTTCTGTCGATCGAGGATTGAACCATGCGTCTACATCTAGTCAGCGTCAGCTTTGCCACTCTGCTGCTTTCGCTCATCTCTCCCTTGTTACCATCTACCTTGAGTCTCTCGCCTTTAGTCGCGCAGGCGCAAACAAATCAAGATCGGAAAGCTATAGGCGATCGCCTGTTCAGAGAAGGTAAATATCTGAATGCAGAGGACAGCTATGGAACAGCTATCAGGAAATTCCAGGAAGCCTTATCGATTTATCAAGAAATAGGCGACAAAGCAAGCATTGGAGAAACTCTCTACAACATTGGATACGTTCACTACAACCAGAAAGAGTATGAGCAAGCATTAGATTACTTCCAGCAAGCTTTGCCTATTCGACGGGAGGTAGGCGATGGCGATGGGGAATTAGTAACCCTCAACCTGATGGGGCGGGTTTACAACGAGCAAGGTCATCAACTGGTCGAGCAAAGTCAATATCGAGAAGCTTTAGAGAAATTTCAGCAACTCCTGGTTATTCAGAGAAAACTTGGTCAGAAGAAAGCGGAAGGGTTAACTCTCAACCAAATTGGGGTAGCTTACACTAACCTGAGTGAGTATGAGTTAGCCTTGGATTTCTATCAGCAAGCCTTAGCGATTCCTACAGCTTATTTGACGGAGGTTCGGGCAGCAATGCTGTATAATACCGGAAGACTTTACGAGGCGCTAGGACAGTACGAACTGGCTTTGAATTTCTACAATAAATCCTTAAAAATTGCCAGAATACCCTCACTATCTATTAGCGGGCAGAGTTGGGACATCGGGGGTGAAGTAAGAAATCTAAACGCGATCGCGGGCATTCACTACAGACTAGAAAAGTACGAATTAGCCTTGGATTTCTATCAAAAATCCTTAGCAATCCTCAAAACAATTGATGACAAAACAGACAAAAAAAACCTGGAAGCAGGAACGCTCCAAAGTATTGGGGTTGTTTACCTCGCACAAGGAAAGTATGAATTAGCCTTGAAGTTCTTGCAGGAAGCTTTAACCATTCTCAAACCACTTGGCTACAAGGAGTCGGAAGGGGTAATGCTCAGTAATATTGGCCAAGTATACTTTGAGCAAGGAAAGTATGAATTAGCCTGGGATTTTTATCAGCAAGCCTTGGTAATTTTCCAGGAATTTGGCGACAAGGGGGATGAAGGACACGCTCTCAAAAACATCGGGTACTTGCTAGAGAAACAGAATCAGCCCGAATTAGCGATTGTATTCTTCAAGCAATCAGTAAACGCCAGAGAAGTGATTCGCAAGAATATCAAGGGACTTCCTCAAGAATTCCAGCAATCCTACACAGAAACCATTGCTAAAGATTATCGCCACTTAGCCGATCTCCTCCTGAAACAAGACCGAGTTCTAGAAGCCCAACAAGTGATAGATTTACTCAAAATTCAAGAACTTGAAGATTATCTCAGCAATGTGCGTGGCAACGACCAAACTGCTCAAGGAATTCCCAATACTCCCTCAGAACAGCAAATTCAAAAAGGCTACGAAGCCCTTTTAAATAAAGCAATTCAACTCGGTAAAGAGCTCGTCAACATCGAAAAGATTCCACCTGCTAACAGAACCCCCGCCCAGCAACAGCGTATTCTAGAGTTGAGAAAAAATCAGCAAGAAATTTCTCAACAGTTTCAAGAATTCCTCAAAAGTCCAACCGTAACTGCACTGGTGGCGCAACTGAGGCAAGTCACGGGTGGAGAAACTCTCAATATTGCCAATTTCAATAGTTTACGAGACAACCTCCAAAAGCTGCAACAAAACGCTGTTATTCTCTATCCCTTGGTTCTTGATGAGCGATTGGAACTGATTTTAGTTACCCCTTATTCTCCTCCGATTCGCCGCACTGTGGCTGTGAAACGGGAAGAACTTAATGGTGCTATTGCTGATTTTCGTCGTAATATAACAAATCGGAATGGCAATATTGCCGATGCTGAAGTTGCGGGTCAAAAGCTTTACCAATTGTTGATTAAACCGATTGAAAAAGACTTGGCACAAGCCGATGCTAAAACTATTATCTACGCGCCTGATGGACAGTTGCGCTATATTCCACTTGCTGCATTACATGATGGCAAACAATGGTTAGTGGAGCGCTTCCGTATTAACAATATTACTGCTGCCAGTCTGACTGATTTTAATACAAAACCTCAAAATAATTTGCAAATTCTAGCGGCTGCTTTTACCCAAGGCAGTTATAAGTTCAAAGTTGGTACGAGAGATTTCACAATGTCGGGACTGCCGTTTGCGGGTCGAGAAGTGGAAAATTTAGCGACGACAATTCCGGGTACAACGAAACTATTGGACAACCAATTTAACCGCGATACTGTGTTGTTGATGAATGATTATTCAATTGTTCATCTTGCGACTCACGCGGCTTTTTTGGTTGGTGAACCGGAAGATTCTTTTATTATGTTCGGGAATGGCGATCGCGCGACGCTACGAGAGCTCAAAACCTGGTCGTTACCCAAGGTGGATTTAATCGTCCTGAGTGCCTGCCAAACGGCTGTAGGCGGCAGATTAGGTAACGGTGAGGAGATTTTGGGGTTTGGCTATCAGGTGCAGCGTACAGGCGCTAGGGCCGCGATCTCCACGTTGTGGTTCGTAGACGATGGTGGCACGCAAGTCTTGATGGATGCCTTCTATGCCGCCTTGAAGCAAGATAATATGACCAAAGCCGAAGCCTTACGCCAAGCGCAAATTGCCCTGATTACAGGCAACTCTGTAGCATCAGGACAACAACCCATTAGCAGCAGCGCGCCGTCAGAACAGAGTAACAGCCTGAGCCACCCCTTCTACTGGGCACCTTTTATTCTGATTGGCAATGGTTTGTGAATCGATCGACCCAAAAGGTAAAGTTTTACGATCGAGATGAAATTTGGCCTCTCCCGGCAAACCCGTTTCCGGCTCGGACTGCTTGCTGTAGCTCACCCCTCCCCGCATAGTAGCTTGGGCGGATGTTGAGATTCCGAAAAAAGCCTTTTAAGTGTCCAAAAAGCGATCGCCCGCGTGAAAATTGCACGGCAATTATGTTACATTTTTTATCACAGTCTGGAATTCGATCGGGCAACGCCAGCGAGTAGGGACAAGCCACCGCTTAGTTTCCCAGGGCTTGCAGGCGATCGCACAAGAGATTTCCTTTCGTCAGCTCCAAATTTAAAAAATAGCCTCAGGCATTTGCTAGTAAAAGCAAGCTGCTCGGCGCGGGGCGACAAAAAACCTTGTGGCTGCTGCCCTGAACCTCAACCACAGCAATATTCTTTTAGGAATTCTGGCTCCATGTTTTCTAAACAAATCACCGACTCAAAAACCTACCAGTGGTTTGAGGAACGCCTGGAAATTCAGGCGCTCGCCGATGACATCACTACAAAGTATGTACCCCCGCACGTCAATATTTTCTACTGCTTGGGCGGAATTACTTTAGTTTGCTTTCTGATCCAGTTTGCCACCGGCTTCGCCATGACTTTCTATTACCGTCCCACGGTAGCAGAAGCTTTTTCTTCAGTGCAATACCTGATGACTGAAGTCAACTTCGGCTGGCTGATCCGCTCCATCCACCGCTGGTCTGCAAGCATGATGGTGCTGATGATGATTTTGCACATCTTCCGGGTTTATCTGACAGGCGGCTTCAAAAAGCCCCGCGAATTAACCTGGGTGACAGGAGTAATCTTGGCAGTCATCACTGTTTCTTTCGGCGTGACCGGCTATTCCCTGCCTTGGGATCAAATCGGTTACTGGGCAGTTAAAATCGTTTCCGGCGTCCCCGAAGCTATCCCGTTTGTCGGTTCTTTGATGGTTGAACTGCTGCGTGGCGGTGTCAGCGTTGGTCAAGGCACTTTGACTCGCTACTACAGCTTGCACACTTTTGTGTTGCCTTGGCTGATTGTAGTGTTCATGCTGGCTCACTTCTTGATGATTCGCAAGCAAGGTATCTCTGGCCCGTTGTAAGTTTTGAGTTTTGGGGGCGGTATTTTTTTTGCCCCCCCGCTGAATTGTGAGTTGAAAATTCAGAATTCATCGCTCATGATATTTATTTACGGCTAATACTTCCTGCGATCGCGCCGCTGATTCAAACTAACGAATACAGCGGAATCCCAGGCCCGGGTAAAACTAAAAGGAGAACACTCTCACTATGTCTATTATCAAAAAACCAGATTTGAGCGATCCCGCGCTCCGCGCTAAGCTCGCTAAGGGCATGGGTCATAACTATTACGGCGAACCAGCTTGGCCTAATGACTTGCTCTACGTTTTCCCTATAGTCATCATGGGAACGATTTCTCTGTGCGTGGGTTTGGCCGTACTAGACCCGGCTTTGGTTGGCGAACCTGCTAATCCTTTTGCTACTCCGCTGGAAATTCTGCCGGAATGGTATTTGTGGCCTGTGTTCCAAATCCTGCGCGTTTTGCCTAACAAATTGTTGGGTATTGCTTGCATGGCCGGTGTTCCCCTTGGCTTGATTTTGATTCCCTTCATCGAGAATGTTAACAAGTTCCAAAATCCGTTCCGCCGCCCGGTTGCTACTACTGTTTTCCTGTTGGGAACTGCGGTAACTCTGTGGTTGGGTATTGGTGCTATTTTCCCGATCGACAAATCTTTCACACTGGGTCTTTTCTAAGATTTAAGTTTGCTTGATTTTGACGCCTGCGGGTTTCCTGTAAAGTGCTTTTGTACTGGTGGGAAACTTTAGCGGGCGTCAATTGATTTTAGATTTTAGATTTTAGATTTTAGATTTTAGATTTGGGATTTTAGATTTGGGATTTTGGATTTGGGATTTGGGATTTATCGCTCTAAAAGTTAAGAATTATCAGTAATTAATTGTAGGCACAACGGCTGGTATGAAAATGCCGACTATCGATCGACCCTCCACCGCCCTAGGGTCAAATTCCATTAATTTTTATTGCGAAATTTTGACAAACAGAGCGAGAATATGTATCGTAAGTGCGGGGTATCTTTTGTATAACTGGAAGAACTTCAGACCTATAGAATAATAGCAACTCTCCCAGGTGCAAGCTATGTCCCCAGAGAAAGCATTAATTCTTGATTTTGCCCAGACAGACGCGATGAAATCGATTCTCCCACATCCCGCAATCGTGTCGAGTCACGGGGCAAACTGGGAGGGAATTCATGTCGAATATCACCATCAGCCGCCAAGCGAATCCCCCGAACACTCTCTGCAACAGCACAGCATTGGCATGATACTCTCTTCAACTATCGGGGGAGCGAAACTGAACGGGAAACACTACGGTAGCGAACTCTGCCATAGTGGACAAATTTTTATCGCTGCTGCTGGTACTGATTACCACCCCTATGCAGTCGAAGACCATGAATTTATTGCGATCGCGCTTGAACCTACCGATTTCGACAATACAGTTTGCGAATCGACAAATTCCAATCAGATTGAAATTATACCGCACTGGCAAATCCGCGATCCGTTGATTCTCGGCATTGGCTGGGCCCTCAAAACCGAACTCGCATCCGGTGGATTAAACGGTACTCTCTATGTCGATGCACTGAAAAACGCGCTTTCACTTCATATACTGCACCGCTATTGTGCACAAAAAACCAAGATGCGAGATTTTGAAGGCGGGCTCGATCCTCAGAAATTACAAATAGTTATTAATTACATTAATGAGTACATACACAGAGATTTGCACTTAACTGAACTTGCTAATTTAGTGCAGATGAGTCCTTATTATTTCGGTCGTTTGTTTAAACAATCAATTGGAGTCACGCCCCATCAGTACGTGATTCAGTGCCGGATTGAAAAAGCCAAACAGTTATTGAAAAGGCAAGATTTATCAATAATCTATATATCGCAGCAAGTCGGGTTTCACGACCAAAGCCATTTTAGCAAGACTTTCTGCAAAATCGTCGGTTTGACTCCTAAGAAATATCGCGATCAACTTTAATAAAGGTAACACCCGCAGTCTGGCAGCGGTTAAAAACCCCTGGCGGACTGTCGGACTCTCGGACTTACCCAAAGTTTTTGGCATTCTTGAGTTTTTGCACTCACCCACCAGTCCACCGGGGAATTAATTCCCCGTCTCATAGCGAAAGTCGGTTCAAACCGACTGGCAAATCCAATTAAATTATCATCAATACCAGTTTTCTTTGAGAGGACTTTCGCTATGAGACAGGGGTTTTTAACCCCTGGCGGACTGTCGCACTTACTCATCGAACCCGTAGACTGTCACACTTACCGATCGAACCCGTCAGCGTTGTTACAATTATTCATAAAATTAAGTAAAATTTCGCAAGAAAATTGTATTTTTTGCAAATTTTCCGCAAGAATTTACTATACAGCAGAGCTCGTAATTTTGTAGAGTTGCTCGCATAACATAAACCAGGGGTACCAGCTATGAGCTCTCAAAATCAACAGGCATCTTACGGTCAAATTCCCTTAAGTTTTATTGCAAATGCTGGACAAACTGACCCTAATGTGAAATTCCAGGTGAAAGGCGCCGGTCACAGCATCTTTTTTACTCCCAACGAAATTTCTTTTGTCGCTTTCCAGCAACCCAATGAACCGGGGAACCAAGCCACAAATTCTTCAATTGTCCGCAGCAGCTTAGCCAACAGCAACCCCAATCCGACAATTTCCGGGCTGGAAAAATTGCCGGGAGTTGCTAACTTTCTATTAGGCGAAGATTCCAGTCAATGGCAGACTAATGTGCCTACTTTTAACGGCGTTGTTTATCAAAACGTCTATCAAGGAATTGACCGCGTTTTCAAAGGCACAGAAGGACAACTTAAGAGCGAGTTTTTAGTTGCACCTTTTGCCGATCCGAGTCAAATTAAGATGAATTATAGCGGTGTTAACGACATCCGGTTGCGTGACGACGGCGCACTGATATTAGAGACACCGCTAGGCGAATTAATTGATAACGCACCGATAGTTTATCAGGATATCAACGGACAGCGGGTGAATGTTCCCGCAGCTTACAATTTATTAGGAAACGGTCAAGTTAATTTTAGCTTGGGATATTTTGACCCCACTCAACCGCTAGTTATTGACCCGGTTTTAGCTTACTCGACTTATCTAGGTGGCAGCGGCGATGGCATAAGCGGCAACGGCAATGACTACGCCAACCGCATGACTGTAGATAGTACAGGTGCGGCTTACATTATTGGCACTACTTTTAACAATTTTACGACTACTCCCGGTGCATACCAAACTACGCCAGCAGGTCAAGCTGATTTCTTAGTTACTAAAATTAATCCGGAAGGAACTGCGTTAGTTTACTCTACTTATATCGGCGGTATTGGCAATGAATATGGTTTTGGGATTGCGGTAGACAGTCAAGGAAATGCTTATTTAACCGGACAAATCGATCCGGGTTATCCAATTACGCCGGGTGCTTTTCAACCTACAGCAAGTGTTTACGGTGCTGGGGTAACAAAACTCAATGCAGCCGGAAATTCGTTAGTTTATTCTACTTTTTTAAGCGGTTACGAGGGTGGCTTAGGCAACGGCATTGCTGTAGACAGTAACGGTAATGCTTATGTTACCGGAATTACAGGCAATGGTTTCCCCACTACTGATACTGCCTCCCAGTTTAATTACGGAGGCGGATCTGGCGATGCGTTTATTACTAAAGTCAATCCAACTGGCAGTGGTTTAGTTTATTCTACCTACTTAGGTGGTAGCGATCGCGAGGACGCTCAAGCCATTGCCATAGACAATAATGGTAATGCCTACATTACCGGCCTTACTTATTCGACGGACTTGCCGGGGACAAATTTAGGTTTTCAAAATACCCTGGCAGGTGAATATGATGGTTTTGTCGCTAAATTTGACGCGAATGGTGCGCGCGCTTATTCCACTTATTTAGGTGGCTTTGGCAATGAAATAGGTAATAATATCGCTGTAGATAGTTCGGGAAATGCCTATGTTGTGGGACGTACTACTTCAACTGATTTTCCGACTAAAAATGCAATTCAAGCGGCTAATGCAGGTGGTGCCAATGATGCTTTTGTCACCAAGATAGAGCCTCTAGGTTACTCTGTGAGCTATTCAACTTATTTGGGCGGCAGCGGAGATGACAACGGGCATCGCATTACTCTAGACAGTGCAAATAATGTTTATGTTACCGGGGATACGACTTCGACTAATTTCCCGACTAAGAATGCTATTCAAAGTGTCAGCGGCGGCGGGAAAGATGCTTTTGTCACAAGTATCAATTCGTCGGGTTCTGCCTTAGTTGATTCTACTTATCTTGGCGGCAGCGGCGACGACTACGGTAATGGTATTGCGGTGGATGCTACTGGTGCAGTTTATGTAGCAGGATCTACTGTTTCTACTAATTTCCCAACAGCAAATCCTTTGCAAGCGGCGAATGGGGGTGGTATTTCTGATGCTTTTATTACTAAAATAATTGCTGGCGGGCCGCAGGTAAAGATTGTTGAGTCGGGCGGCAGCACTAATGTAGCAGAAAGCGGGACGACGGATACTTATACAGTTGTGCTCACTAATCAGCCTACTGCAAATGTGGCGATCGCACTCAATACTGACAGTCAAATTCAACCGATTGCTGGCATTAGTTTCACTCCAACTAACTGGTTTGTACCGCAAACAGTGACAGTCAGTGCAGTTGATGATGCAGTAACAGAAACTTCGCCGCACAGCGGCCCGATTACTCACACTGCTATCAGTACCGATGCCAGTTATAACGGGGCGGGTGTCAGTTTTACGGTCAATGGCACTGCTGGCAATACCGTCAATGCTAATATTACCGATAACGACACCGCAGGCGTTAGTATTACTCCTGCTAACACGACTGCGACGGAAGCCGGTGCAACTGGAACTTATACCGTTAAATTAAATACCCAACCGATCGCACCTGTTACGATTAACTTAGCTACAGGCAGTGAAATTCAACCAATTACCGCACTTACTTTTACCGCTACTAATTGGAATGTCGCTCAAACTGTGGCGGTGGCTGCTGTTGATGACAATGCAGTTGAAGGAAATCATGCAGGTGCGATCGCCCATACTGCTACCAGTACCGATACTAACTATAACAGCATCACAATTCCGGCTGTTAGCGTCGCCATTACCGATAATGACACGGCAGGTTTCAGCATTGCACCTACGAACATAACTGCTACAGAAGGCGGTGCAACTGGCAGTTACAAAGTCAAGCTAACTTCGCAACCGACGGCACCGGTTACTATCAGTTTCAATACTGGCGATCAACTTAATCCCATCGCCACACCTATTACTTTTGACAGCACTAATTGGAATGTTGAGAAAACTGTCACTGTCAGTGCGATCGACGACAATGTAGCACAAGGAACCCACAGCGGCACGATTTCTCACACAGTTACGAGTACCGATGCAAATTATAATGCGAAAGTCATTCCCAATGTGACAGCATCAATTACAGATAACGATAGTCCCGGTATTTCTCTTGTCCAATCAGAAGGCGGAACAGCTATTGCTGAAGGCGGTGCAACCGATAGCTACGGCGTACTTATGACTACCGCACCTACTGCAAACGTCACGATTAATTTTGACACAGGCAGTCAAATTAATGCGATCGCACCTGTCACTTTCACCCCGAATAATTGGAATGTGGCGCAAAATGTCACTGTTACGGCGATCGATGACAGCATAGTGCAAGGAAGCCGCAGCGACACGATCGCTCATACGTCTGTCAGTACAGATACAAATTATAACAACCTGACGATTTCTCCTGTGACAGCCACGATTGCTGACAACGAGACGACGGGTGTGAGTATTTCACAGCAGAGCACAACTGCTACAGAAGGCGGTGTAATAGGCAATTATACACTCAAGTTAAATTCGGAGCCAACTGCACCAGTTACTATCAGTTTTGATGCGGGAAATCAAATAAATGCGATCGGTGCAATTACCTTCGACGCTACTGACTGGAATGTTGCGAAACCCGTCACAGTAACGGCTACAGACGATGCGGCTGTGGAAGGAAATCATGCAGGGGCGATCGGGCATACTTCTACCAGTACCGATGTTAAATATAACAGCATCACCATTTCCCCTGTTAATGTCGCCATTACTGACAACGACACTGCGCCAACCCCAACACCTCCCACACCTCCAACTCCCACACCTCCAACTCCCACACCTCCAACACCAACGCCTCCA